>JALVHX010000147.1 GCA_027028805.1 Desulfurococcales archaeon
CCCTCCTTTTATATAATTAATGCTTGATCTAGTCATATAGGATATGTTTTATCCTCTAAATAAGGGTTCTCGGCTCCCTCCTGCTAGACTGGGTTATTCCAGCGCCATCGATAATACGTCTTTTATCATTCTCAGTGTTTCGGCTGGTTTTTCTCTCATGAATATGTTTCTCCCTATCATTACCCCGGCCGCCCCCGCCTTTACAGCTGCCTCGATGTCGCGTAGGAGGTCTTCTTTCTTCTCCCTGAGGGGGCCTCCGCTCATTAGGAGCGGTGTCGATGATGCCTCGGCTATGATCTCTGGGTATCGTCTCCGGTCTCCCGCGAAATATGTTGCTATTATGTCTGCGCCTGTCTCTGCGGCGGCTCTTACACTATACATGACTACGTCTGTATCGTATCGGCTGACCACTGCGGGGCCTCTGGGATAGGCTAGCTGGAGCGCGGGCATGCCTAGTTGTTCCGCCTTCTCCCGTATCTCCATCCACTGCCTGATCATCTTGTCCTCGTAGGGGCTTCCCCAGTAGACTGTGGCGGCTACGGCGTCTGCGCCCAGCCTGGCCGCCTCCTCTACGCTTGCCAGCTGTGTCTGTAGGAGCTTCTCGTCCCGCGGCCTCAGGCTTGTTCTCCCCGTTATCTTGACTATTAGGCTTGTTCTGCCTATCCAGGTGTCTGCTGTGAGCCGTGCTATCCCCGGGGTCAGGAGCACTGCGTCGACGCCCTCTCCTATAATCTCCTCCAGTATTCTCTCAGGCCTCCTGCTCCAAGCCGGTATATCGTTGGGGCCTCTCTCAAGCCCATGGTCATATGCGAACACTATGACTGGTTTTCTCGGAAACAGCCGGGCTAGCCTGAGCCTTTTACCGACGAGGCTCGAGGACCATGTTTTCAAGGATAACCGCCCTTTCTTCTCCTTATCTCCTTCTCTGCCCCCTTTTGGGGGGATGGGTTTGGGCTATGTATGTGTCTCCACTATACTTGGTGTGTATATGGGCGTGGTATTTAAGGCTAGAATAGCTGTTTAGCATGCTTTCTCCGTGTTTCTATGTGTTTGTTGTCTAGGTGTCTAGGCTATTTCGTGCATCATGTTGTCGTAGGCTGTTTTTGCTTCTTTTTTCTCCGCGTATTCGGCTAGCTTGTTGTGCGGCATGTTGTGGTGTGATATGTGTGTTAGTATTGTTTCTTGGGCGGCCATCTTTTTTCCCAGATCTATTGCTTCGTCTACGTTGTTGTGTATGTTGCTCTGTGTGTTGGGAGGGTATGTGGCGTCTATTATCGCGGTGTTTACCTGTTCCCTCAGGAGTTTCTCGAGTGTTTCTCTGGGGAGCAGGTGGGTGTCTATGAGCACTGCGGCTGTGCCTCCCTTGTTGTGGCGTATTATATAGCCTAGTGTCTCTATGCCGTGGCTTAGGGGTATGGGTGTTATGGTGTATGGGCCTATCTCTATGGTCTCCCATCCCCTTATTGTCCTCGGCTCCAGGCTGTGTCTGTTGGCTAGGAGATACTTGTCGGCTCTCTCGGAGGGATGATATAGCGGCGTTTCATGCTTCATCCATCTGAGCAGGTAGAGGCCTGCGTAGTGATCATGGTGCCAGTGTGTGAGCAGTATTGCGTGGAGCCTCGCCTCCATGTAGTCGAGGGCGCGGGCGGCGGCCTCTGTGCCGGCGTCTACGAGGATTGCTTCATAGTCGTCGTCGAAGAAGAGCATGGAGGAAGGCTTCCTCCTGGCCACGGGGTCTATGCGGGCGTATCTGCAGGCGTCGCAGTCACAGCCGTATACAGGGGCTCCCTCGGCCGACCCCGTGCCTATGAAGAGAACCCTGAACAACGCCTCGTCACCCTCTATAAGCGGAGCCGGCTCGGATAGGGTTGCGCGTGGATGGGACAAAAATAATAATACTGGCGCGTTGATGTAAAAACCTGGGGGCCCAGGGAACAACTATTATGTACCCCGGAGCCGCCCTGTAGCAGGGGCCGTAGTCTAGCTTGGCTAGGATGCGGGGCTTGGGCCCCCGTGATCCGGGGTTCAAATCCCCGCGGCCCCATAACATATTATTGGCTGGTTCTTATCTGTTAGCCTGTGGCTGTATGAATAATGTTTAGGGAAACATTGGGAGGGTATAGTGTTATTTTTATTTACTCGCTCGCATGTCTGTGTTCCTCTATTATTGTCTCGAACTATTTACAATAAGTTAGCATAGCTGGTTGTGTTTAACTCAGCTCATGATTATTTATGATTATGATATTAATAATGGTGTTGACGCGTGATTGTGGTGGGGGAGGATGGTGCCGCCGCCGGGATTTGAACCCGGGGCAACCGGATCCCTCAGGCGACCTCGGGGGTTCGAGTGTTTGTCCCCGTATGAGTCCGGCGCTCTGCCAGGCTGAGCTACGGCGGCGGTTCTATTCTTGTATGTGGCTGTTGGGGATTTATAAATATTAAATTTTTCTTGGCGGCATTGTCTCTGTTATTATGGTTCTGTGTATCTTGATGTATGATTCTAGGGCTATTCTTATTACTTCGCTTCTTGTGAGGCCTAGTTCTTGTGCGACGCGGTCTATTATTTCTAGGAGGTCTTCTTCTGCTTTGAATGTGACTACGCGCATTGTGTGGCCGCCTCGCTTCTTGGTTTCTTCTAGTGTTTTGGTTGTGTTTGGTTGGTTTTCGTATAGGTGGGCACGGTAATACTTGGAGGGGGCTGGCTGAAACTATTCCTGTCTCCTGGATGCCTAACTCATCAACCCTGTTCCCTGCATAGGAGTAGCCATGGGGCTTGTTTGCATATTTTGTTCCTCCGTTTTCTCCAGTAATCCGTGGCCTCGGCTGGCTCCCGGTGCCCGGCTATGGCGTCGAGGCTTGTGTATGGTTTTATGTCGAGTACTGGGGAGCCTGTCCAGGCGTCCAGCCCCTTAAGGTATAGTCTGGGGGGTTTCACTGATACTAGCTCCGCGAGTGTTAGCCCTATCGGGTTTGGGCGGCGCGGACTCCGGGTTGAGAAGACGCCGACTCTTCTCCCTCCCAGTATTCGCGGCGACACGGTGGTCGAGGGGGCTCCGGCGCGATGCATTACCCATAATATGTATATATGGGAGTATTCTTCCAGGCCCCGCAGCCCCTCCGCGTATTCTTCATATATCCTGATAACCCCTATGTACCCGTACCTGTCCGCGTTCTCGCCCAGGCCTTTCTCCACAACGCCTATTGGGCGGAAACACACCGTATCTTTCAAGACACTGCGCACCCGGCGAAGACCCTTTGGAGGCATAGGGTGGAACAAGAGCTATATAATGCTGGCTAAACCATAATTATCTAGCTTGGAGGACAAGAAAAGGCGGGCCCGTGGCCTAGCATGGATAGGGCGCCGGCCTGCGGAGCCGGAGACCCGGGGTTCAAATCCCCGCGGGCCCGCCACATAAATACAATGGTTACGTGTTTCTTGGTTTTATTATTAGTTTTCTTTCCCACTCCCTGAACGTTATTTCGAAGGTCTCGAAGAAGCCTTTTCTTCCAAGAACAGCTAACTCTATAGGCATGTAAGGCACGAAGACTACTGGAATTCTTAGCCTAAATGCTCCTATCATAACTTCCACGTCTGGGACATGCTTCCCCTTTATATACCCTCCTACTCCGGTCAGGTATAGTATCTCTCCCTTACTTAAGTCAAG
>JALVHX010000148.1 GCA_027028805.1 Desulfurococcales archaeon
ACCGTCGGCATGTGTACTCTCCTAGATAAGAAAATACATGGCGTTGATATAAAAGCGTTCCCTCATATGTATTAGGCTGTAAACATCTCTACATAATAAGTTATCGAGATAAGAATTATCAGGATACAACTACACTATATCTACTAGAGCTGTCTTTTATAGAAAAGACATATAGGTGAAAAATACAGATGCCCAGGCTCAGGATAGTCACCTTTAAGATAGAGGAGGATTTGCTGGAGGAGATAGACAGGATTGCACGCGAGATGGGTGGTTCGCGCAGCGATGTAATAAGAAGAGCCCTCGTACTCTATATAAGCCGTGTTTCCAGGGTGAGTAAAGGTAAGAGGATACGTCGCAGAATGTAGGAGTATCTATGATATGCTTCGCGGACACTGTGCTTTTGTATTCTCCCGGAAGGCTATGATATAGAGAAACTGGTCTTAAATAATACATGTTATGCCTCCTTTATTTAATGTGGTAGTGGATGCATTATAGCCATATACATACATGGATCTGTGGGAGCGTCTTTTTATGCGTATATATGTAAACCGCCTAGTTATAGCAAACCGATTAGGAGTAAAACATTTATTTGCTACCCGTATAAACTAAGTAGTGGACATAAACCCTAGAAGAGGGTGAAGCAGTATGAAGGCCATAAGCCCTGTGATCGCTACCCTAATCCTGATCGCCATCGCCGTGATCGCCGGCATCTTCGTACTAAGGCAGTTCCTACTATTCGCCGGCACCAGCGGCACACAGAACATACTCAGCATCCAGGACGCCATACTCATCGTGAAGCACAACGCCACCAACTACGCTAACAAGACCGTGACCCTCCAGATAAGCGTGAAGAACCAGGGTGACAAGGTAGCCAGCATAACCTACATCAAGGTAGACGGCATCGTCGTCTTCAACGCCACAGCAGCTGGCAGCCCCATCAGGCTCAACCCCGGCCAGGTCCACAGCGGTAGCTACAAGGTCTTCGCCGGCATCGACACTGCCGGCCAGTGGGAGGCTGGCACCGAGCACATCGTCACAGTAACCTACCAGATACTCGGCCAGGCCGGCGAGCAGACAATAAGCCAGAAGATAACCGTCCAGTAAAGCCCCCGTATGATTAGTAGACAAAAACACTTTCATCTTTTTTAACAAAACTTCTCTCTTCTCAATTATTTATTATTTGCTTTAACATGTTCATTGATTACAACATTTCTGTATGGTGAGCGTTCTTATACAGATGCCTCATCGAATATTATGGTCTGGGCGGTGTATTAGGTGGTTTCTATTTGCGTGCTGTGGCTGTATACGTATTTTTCTCCGGCGTATGTTCTTATACTTATTTTGTGGAGAGCTATATGTAAGATATATATATGTAGGTATGGGATAATGTTTCATAGGCGTGGAGTATAGGTGGACGGCTATGGTTGAGCGGAGGAAGGTTCAGAGAACAGGCTCGTCATCATATATAGTCACGTTGCCGAAGGACTGGGTTGATATGACGGGTTTGAGCGCCGGTGACTACGTCCTCGTTTATCAGCATGGTAACAGGCTCATAATAACGCCTGCTGAGGCCGAGGTGCAGGAGATTACTGGGCAGATCATTGTTCATGGCAAGCATGATATACAGGAGATATTTCGTGTAGTTGTGGCCATGTATCTGGCTGGCTATAATACTATATCAATAGAGTTCCGTGACGGAAGCGATCTAGCTAAGAAGATAAGCGAGCTCAAGCACCTGGCTAGGGTTAAGCTTGCCGGGGTAGAGGTTGTCGATGAGACCTATAATACTCTTGTACTCAAGATACTCCTAAACCTCCACGAGCTACCATTAATGAAGGCTATAAGGAGGCTTCACCTGATAGTCAATAACATGTTAACCGACGCCCTCACGGCTTTCCGCGACAAGGACATAGGGCTCGCCGAGGCCGTTATACAGAGAGACGATGAGGCCGACCGGTTCCATTTCATGATAACCCGCCAGCTCTCCCTAGCACTACTCGATATAAGGATAATGCACGAGCTCGGCATATCTAATCCCGTGGAGACAATAAACTATCGTATCCTGGCCAGAAACCTTGAGAGAATAGCCGACCATGCCGTAAACATCTCTAGGAGAGCCATAGATAGGCCGCGGGAATGCTACTACTGCTTCGACTACTACGAAATAGGTATGAAGATACAGGGGTTATTCAACGAGTCCATGGACAGCATATATAAGTTGAAGAGGAGAACAGCCGAGGAAGTAATACTGCATGCGGACGAGCTAGCTGAAGAAATAAGGAGGTTTCTCGAAAAAATACTTGCCGACACGAGGATAACGGAGGATGAGAAAACAATACTGGCCATGACCTATGACAGCTATAGGAGAATAATACGATACAGTAGCGGAATAGCGGAGGCCTCGCTCAACATAAAAGCCTCGCGCAACCGCATAATAGAGGTAAAATAATATAGGGAACTGTTCTCCCGGCAACATAGGCCCGGTATTCGGTCTCGCCGTGTATGGGAAACGAGAAACGTTGGAGCCTATCCATCTCCTTTATAGCCGTTTATCCGATAATAGTGTTTTAACAGAGAACATGTTCTGAGCCAAGGTGTCGGCAGGTAGCTCAGCAGCGGTGATATATGGTGGATAGCGAGGATTTGTCGAGGAGAATTCATAGATATGCCGCGGCGTTATACTTCTTCGCGGCCTCTCTCCTCTATATTTATTTATCGAGAAGCTCTCTCCAGGCATGGCTTAGATATGCTGATACAGAGCTCTACAGCTACCTCTATATAACACCTCTAGTGGCGGCGCTTCTAACGATTTTTATCCTAGGCGACAAGAGGCTTGGCCCCGACACGGTCTCGGGCTCGGCGGCGGCGCTCGTCGCGGCAGCGGCTCTAGGGATAATACTGATAGGCTTTGAGACCTTTTTCATAGAACAGGTACTGATACTCTCGATGATCCTACTCGTCTACTCTACTCTTGTCGCGGTAGCAGGCCGCGGCGGCCTGCGAAGCGTCCTAGCTCTCAGCCCTCTTGTTTTATTGATGGTTCCGCCGCCCCAATACTATGTATATATCGTGAGCTCTCATCTAACCAATATTGTTGGCAGGCTATCCTATAGGCTGGCCCTTATGATGGGGGCTAGGGTTGAGCTGTTGGAGCGCTATGGGATTCTTGTAGCGAAGGTCGTGGAGCCCGGCGGGAAAAGCGTGTTCTTCGAAATAGCGCCGGTGTGCTCCGGCGTCATAGGGTTCCTGAGCGTGGCCGCTGTCTCACCGCTCATCATATACATAGCCTATAGGGGGGAGAGAAGCAGGCTCCACAGAGCGGTCGCCGCGGTTCTCGGCGTTCTCGTCCTAGCGCTACTAATGTTCGCGGCCAACGTGCTTAGGCTGGCCCTCGTCTTCTATATGACACATCTCTATGGATATAGCATCGGCTACGGCCTCTTCCATTATACCCCCGAAATAGTATTGATTCTTCCAGTGGCATATATAGCGATAAGGCTTGTCGAGGCCGTTGCGGGCAAATACACGCTTACACTGAGGCTTCCCAGGCTCAAGCCCCCCGAGAACATTATGGCTCTCGGCCTCCTCATCGCCATAGTTATCCCCGCGGCATCCGCTCTAGCGGCCTCGGATATAAGGACACCCGACGCC
>JALVHX010000149.1 GCA_027028805.1 Desulfurococcales archaeon
TATACTGGAGAGAAGCCGCCGACACCCGTACCGGTACAGGGATGAGCCTGGAGCCGGGAGGCTAGATATATAACTCGACGACAACGATAACCCCTAGGAAAACAATGGAAGCGTGCGGAGACGAGCCGCCTCTTCTCGGCGGGGACATGGAGGAGGCTGAGAACACTGTGAAGCCGGGAGCCGCCGCCTACACTGTGGCCCTGTCAGGCCTCGCGGCCAGGACGGTTGCCCAGCTGGCGGGGACAAGCCCCGCCGTTTCCATAGGGTTCCAGCTCGCCGCAACGATCATAATGCTCAACATAGTGCTCTCCGCGGGCCGCGGGGAAGCCAGACACATATATCCCGTAGCGGCCCTCCAGGCAGGGCTCCTCGCCGAGGCCATAGCGGAGGAGGCGGCGGGGAGAGGCATACTGGCCCACGCCGGCCTCGGGCTCATATACTCCGCGATCCTCCTCCCCGCGGTCACAGGCGGCTACACGGTGCACGCGGGAAGCGGGCTGGGGGGTAGCGAGGCGCGCGCACTCCTAGCCGCCGCCCCGTTCTACGCCGCCGCGGCCGCCTACCCGCTCTATAATGGGTCACCGGGCCTTGATCTCTTCTACATGGTGCTCGCCCCGATCGCGGAGTACGTGTTGCTCGCCGCGGCCCAGGCAACGCTCAGCCCACGGATCGCCTGGGGCGCCGCGGCCGCCGCCTCGCTTCTCATACCGGGGCCCCGGCTCTTCTACACCCTCCTATCGCTCGCGGGGACAATCTATAAGTTAGCCGCCCCCGATACTGCGAGAACACTGCCCGTGGACTACGCGGCGCGCGCACTGATAATAATGGGAGGTATGCTGGTGTCTTGAAGAACCCCTCCCTCCTCGTCATAGGGGTTAACGCGGCAACCATAGGCGTGGTCCTCCTCGTCCTCGGCGCCGCCGTGATAGACGACCCCTCCCTCTCATTCATAGGGGCCGCGGTGCTCATGTACAGCGTGGTGCTCGTCACCATAGGCTACGGGCTCGAGGAGAAACCGGATCCCGGGATAACTATACGGGTGCTCGAGGCCGCCTACAGCCTTCTCGGCGAGCCCGCCGGGATCGAGGCCGCGGGAACCGGGAAAGCGATCAAGCTATTATACGGGGGTCGCTCGGCCGAGATCCAGTGTCCAGAGGAGCTATGCGACAACGACATCGAGCTTGCCGAGGCCCTGGGGATCATGGTTGAGAGATACGAGGCCGCCGCACGCGTCGAGGTCGCCGGGACGGGGAGGGAGCTTAGGATCACGTTCCACGAGCCCAGCAGGGCCTATCTATGGAGAACACGCCTCCTATCAATATACACGCTACTATCCCTCGCGGCCGCCGCGTGCAGATGGGGCAGGGCCCGGGCCCGCGTCGCCAGATACGATGAGGAGGCAGTGGTTGTAGAGGTGGAGGCTGGGGAGAGGTGAACAGGTCGGAGAAGCTGTTATTGATCCTGGCCACTCTCCTGCTCGCCGACGCCGCGGCGGCCGCTAGGATAGCTGGCTCGTCGAGGCTGACCCCTCCGCTCTACATGGTTATCTCCTCCCTCTCCATACTCGGCCTATCGATCTTCTATACAAACCCGCCCTCCAGGCTGGCCAGGGGCCTCAAAGCGCTAACATATATATCGGTGATAATCCTCATAGCCTCAATAGTCGCGGTCATAGCGGTGATATCTAGTGAGGGCTGAGGCCCTTCTATTGATCCTGCTGGTTCTCGCCGCGTATCCCGCGGCAGGCATTGTGGAGGAGAAGGAGGAGCCCGTGCACATAGAGCCGATAAAGGGGAGCGGCTACATAGACGCGGTCAGCCTCTACTCGATATACCTCAACATATTCGTCGACATAATCAATGGAAACTATAGCCTAGCCCTCGAGAAGATATCGGCTTTCCACACAGAGATATTCCCCACCCGTCTCCGCGAAAAACTCGACGCCCTGAACAGGGATCTCTGGGTCCTCACAGACAGTATATCGAAGGCCACCGTATACGTGAACATGTCCCAGAGAGAGATAATGAGAGGCAACTACACCGGGGCCAGGAGGCTCATAGACGACGCCTCCTTCTACACCACAAAGTCCTCGATATACCTGGGAGTCATACTGGACGACTGGATCAAGCTCGCCAGGATAGTCCTCGTCTACACGAACCCGGACTACTACGACAAGGTGAGGAGCTACGAGCTCGAGGTGAAGCTGATCATAGAGAGGATCAGGGAGAACATATACGCCCTCCAGGCCAAGACCATAGGGCTCCTAACCACGGTATACGAGCACACGGTGCCGGGAGACCTCCTCATAAGCCTGCGCGTCTACAAGAAGACCATAATGGCCTCGGAGCCCGTCAGGCTCATCGGGAGACTGTATTTCCGAAACGGGTCATCCCTCGAGAACGCGACCATATTCATCTACCTAATAGTGCCCAACACATCCCTGATCTATAGATACGAGATAAGGAGCGGGCACGACGGATGGTTCGACGTATCCTTCTACATACCAAGGTTCTTCTACCAGGGAGCGACGCTGAACAAGCTCTACAACGAGACATTCCACGCGGTAGCCGTGTCAAGCATAGTCGAGTACGGCGTAAAACACGTCGCCCTGGCCAGGGCGGAGTACAACGTGCTCTACAGGGTGAACAGGGTGATAATCAGGGGCCCCAACGTCCAGAACCCCGACCTCGACGCCGTCTACACCATATACTATGTCCCGAGAAACGCGTCGAGGAGGCTCGTGGTGCTCTACGATGACCGCGTCGTGCTCGAGGAGGTGTTGAACGAGAGCCCGGCGAAGATAAGGATACATACGCCGTGGAACGCGACGCCCGGCTACCACAAGCTCGTGTTCAAGCTAAGCGCCTACAGGGAATACACGCCCGTGTCCCAGTCGATGAACGTTATAGTGGCGTACAAGCCCTACGAGCCCCGTATCTCGGTTTCAAGCTTCATAGTATACCCGTTCCAGAGAATAGTTGTCGAGGGAAGGATCACTGATCTAGACGGCCGCCCCCTACGCAACGAGACAATAATAGTCATGGGCAGGCGGGCGGCCACAACAGACAGCGACGGAGTATTCCGCGTCGAGATCGATGCCCCGTTCACCGCGCTCATAGGGATAGAGGATATCAGGATCACCATAGCCACCAGGGAGCACTACTACGCCGACATAGCGTTAACCGAGAACGTGGCTGTCGTCAACGCGGTGACACTGTTCTTCATAGCCCTCTACATATACCTCGTGCTCAGATACGCGTCGAGGCGGTGACAGGGATCCATGGCCGCGCGAAACATGATCATCTACATTGCTCTATCACAGATACTGTTGGCGTCGCTGACCGCACTGGTTGTAGCCGACTTCTATGAGTCGACCTCGGACTTCAACGTCTTCAACAACGCGTGGAACGGGTATAGCAGGATATACGGCTACGCCGCGAACCCCCTGGTGGCCACCTTCGGGTTCCCCGAGACGATAAGAGGCTACGTGGACAGATACAACGGCAACATCACCATAGTACTCCCAGTCTACATGAAGTATAGCGAGGAGGACGCAGAGGCCATAGGCTACGCCCTGAGGCGGGGGGCAAGGATCATCGTGCTGGCGGAGCACGGGGCGCACACCAACGAGCTACTAGAAGACCTGGGCCT
>JALVHX010000150.1 GCA_027028805.1 Desulfurococcales archaeon
AGCATCAACCCCTCCCCCATATATCCGGCGCAAATCACCTATAGACAGAAACTAAATATACGGCTTATCCCTCTTCAATGCCCTCACTCGATTTCATAATTGATGTATAACGCATAGCTATTTTGACGGGGCCTATATACTGGTAGATGACAATATTTTATATAACTATATTATACTTGAACAATATAACAGAATCACGTGGTAACAGATAAAATTAGAGATAGCTAGGTTTTGTATAGGACAAGGGAGAAATAGATAGTGCGGGGAACTATGTAATAATAGGTGGCGTGTTCTTGAAAAAGATGAAGGAGGAATGGGGCGCGTAGCCTCTTTGTTAATGATGCGCCCCGGTGTTCTAGAAACCTATTTCCCGGGGTGTTTTCTTTGCGGGGATGTATCTTTTCCTCTCAGGGGGCTCGACGTCGCCTATTTCATAGTATATCTTGACTTCTTCGGCGTCATCGGCTAGTAGCCTCTTCTCTCTAACGTATTCGAGCACCAGCTCATCGGGTATGTTGTCTAGGCGGCCGAATATGTAGTTGTATCCCCTCTTCTCCAGCCACTGTGTGAAGTCTTCCTCTAGACCCGCTGTCACGATTAGTTTCAGGAGACGTTCCTTGTCTTCGCGTGTTAGGGCGGGTCTCATATCCTCATACCCGTGTATTATTCTTGGTAGTTGTGCAATAAATATGATTTCATATCCATAGTGTTCTCCGGGAACTCCTGATGGGTCCAATGTCGCCTCTAGTCTTCTTCCTCCTCGAGCTCTAGGCCCTCTATTTTTAGGCCGAGGTTCTCTATCTTATCTATAAGGCTCTCCTCTGCGCCGCTATATATCTTGACTAGGAGCTTGTCGCCGGGCTTTATCTTGGTCGATGGATCGGGTAGGGGATGTATTTTTCCATCACGATACAGTGCTATCACCATGACCCCCAGCTCCTCGAGCCCTAGCTCGCCGAGGCTTGTCTCGGGGAAGTTCTCAGGTATTACCAGCTTGGCTATTCTCTCGATACCCGTCTCCTCAACGATCTCGAGTATCGGGTGAACCGGCAGCCCGCTGGCCACGCTTGTAACCATCTCGGCGGCGGCGTCGGCTATGTTCTCCATGCTGGTTACGAATTTCAGGAGCCCGGCCGCCTCGCTTGCGGAGTCTCGGCCTATTCTCGATATAATGTCTATGACTAGCCTATGGTAGAGGTCGTCGGCTTTCTCCTCGAGGAGAAGAACCTCGTCGGCAGCAGCCTTGTCTCCGTTAACAACAGCGTGGAAGGCGAGATCTACCATGACCTCGCTTACATCCTTGAGCTCCGCTATGCGCTCCGCTATATCCTCTTCCCTCGCATTCACGCTGGGGGGTTTAAACGCGAGCTCGTCTCCCAGGAGCTTGGCAACCGTCTCAAGAGCCTCCTCGGTTCCGCGCACGACGAGTACATCGCCCTCTCTTATAACCTGCTCAGGCTCGGGGTTGATGATCCATGTATCCCCGCGCCTAAGAGCAACGACGTTGAACCCTGCTATCCCCTCGTATAGTCTCTCGATCGATAAACCCGCATAGGCCTTGTTTCTAACCTTTATGCGAGCCACTATAGCTGACTCGGACTCCAAGATAACGGCTCTCACAGCCTCACTGAACCCTATTCCCCTTATAACAAGCTCCGCTATATCGGCGGCCGCGTCGCTGAGCTTATCCAGGGAGTTCGCGAGCTTGAAGACGCTCACCATGCTCTCGGCGTCGGCCGCGCTCCTCACAGCGAGACTCGCCTGCATGACAAGCTGACTCCACAACGTGTCGAGCTTATCCTCTATCCTCTGCACCTCGTAGGCAAGCTTCAGGTCATTCGTGATCACCGAGTAGTAGGCGAGGCTCAGCATGAGGCTCGAATAGTTACGCATATCAATCAATAATTTGCCGGCGGGAACGGGCTCATATTTAACCGGCCTAGGCGCCTTTATCGGCAAACCAACCCCTCCATAAATAACAGGGCTAGCGTGCCAGGGTTCCCGGAATAGAGATGGAGCCAAGGGCCCCATGGCCCCTGGCCACAGCCTCTCCTAGTATTAGAAATAATACTAGTATATCCGATATCTAAGTATGCCTGCTATTCCTCCAAATGTTTTTCTAATCCACTCGCTTTCGGGTACGTCGCTGCTTAGGAGCACTGGCTTCGCCCCATACTTCTTCGCCAGCTCTAGCCATTCATCCACGTCCGGGCGCTCCTCGTCTATTATAAGGGTCTTTACGGCGCCCATCTGTAGGGCGGCTTTCACCTCATCCTCACCGTATATCGCCATGCCGGTGTCCTTTGCTAGGTGGAGCTTGAACTCCTCGACAGCCTTTAGCGCGTCCACATACATCTGTTCCTTCAATAGATCACCTGCCTTGAGGAGCATCTCCCTGAGACCAGGCTCGCCCTGGTAGCCAACATCTATGAGCTTGGGGAGCACTATGCGTTTCAACCTATAGTCGAGGTAGTCTCCTTCATAGAAGTCGTATTTAGAGTACGCTGGCCCCCCTATCAGTATCGCCTTAAGCTTCCCCTGCTCCAGCAGGGGAAGGAAGTGCCGGGCCGCGTGTTCTCCGACACGCTTATAGAAGTCGTGCACCATCTGCTCGATTATCCTATCAAATCTCCTCTGGCTCTGTCCTCCCTTATGGTGTTTGCCGGGGATATAGTCCTCGAGCTCCTCGAGTATCTCGAGCCTGCTGCCCTTCAAGAGCCCTATCGTCGCGGCATCCCTCTCAACCAGTATAAGGCCCACGAGGTTGCTCTCGATAACCATGTCCTCGAGAAACTCTGTATGGAACTCCTTATCGGTTCTATAGAACCATACGGGCACCTTCTCCGGCGGGCTGAACATGAGGCATATGAAGTCGCCTGTATTCATGTCTTCGCCGCAGAACAATACGAGGCCGTTTGGAGGAGTCTTGGGAACCTTGCTGAGCCTCTCGATAGCGCTTGACAACGCTCTCTGAACAGCCTTCTGCGTCCTCTTCAGCTTAATGTTATCTGTTATGGATAGTTCTTGGCGGAGAACATTTAATACGTCGCTGATCGGCCTGCCCGGGGGTATGTAGAGGCTGAGCAGGACGGTGGCGGGCGCCCGCCACCTCTTCAGCTCGCGTAGTATAGCCTTAAGCCTCCTGCGATCGATCTCGAGGCTTTTGAGCTTCTCCTCGCTATAACTAAAAACTCATCCCTCATCTCCTCCATTATGCAGGGACACGGCTTGTCCACGTAAGGTTTTTCATCCAACGCGCCGCACATAACTACGTGGAACACTGCATTATATATCTAATCTCCGGCCACGGGCGGGAGGAGGGGTCTTGGCGGCTAGAGTGCTGCATACTAGCTATATACATCCCTCCCAGGAGATCATCAGGGAGGCTGTTGAAGCCATAAGGCGCGGCGGCCTAGTGGTGGGGCCGACCGATACGCTCTACGGGATATTCGCCGACCCCTTCTCCAGGGAACATGTCGATAAGATATATGTTGCGAAGAAGAGGAGCGGAAAACCGATACCGGTGCTAGCCTCGAGCACCGAGAAGGTTATCGAGTGCACGGGCGCCGTATGGCTAGAGCGTTTTATGCGGGCAGTATGGCCCGGCCCTGTCACTATAATACTCCCCATCAAGC
>JALVHX010000151.1 GCA_027028805.1 Desulfurococcales archaeon
GTGCTGCACATAGTAGGCGTGTGTGAACAATATATCCGTGGAGGCGTATCCGAAGAAATCAGCCCCCGACACATCGACATACAGGCCCAGATAGGATCTATCGATGACGCGTATCCCGGGCTCCGGTGGAGGCGGCGCGGGGCCCCAGCCGCCTTGACCAAGACCGCTTCTCCTGAGGACAAGCAGGCCGGCCTCCGCGTCGGCGGAGTCGAGATAGTAGGGGCCGTTGCTGATCCATGCATGGCCGTGCCCGTTGACCCACTCGACGAGGGATGAGAGCCTATTCCTCCACTCCGGGTAACCCATGTACACCTCGTTGCCCACGGTGAAATAGCTGGTGTTAAAGATATAGTTGTCGAGGAGATACCCCGCAACAGCCGCCATGTCGCCGGAGGCCACGGGATCCAGTAGGTCAAGCACGGGCTCGCCGCTAACGCTCTCCCCGGGATCAAGCACATACGTCTTGTTTATAACGTCCACGGCCCCGCCCCCAACCATGTAGAGCATCAACACGTTGATCTCCGCGGGCACAACCGTGTAGCCGAGAGGCCTCATAGCCGCCAGAGCCGCCTCCCACAACCCCCTTATCCCTGTCCCCGCGCCGCAGCCCCTCGACCAGTTGAGATAGACAACCAGCTCCTCGCTACCACCCAGGATCCTGTAGCCTACTACGTGCAGAGGCCCCTCGCCGCAGGCATCATTAATCTCATGGTAAGCCGCTATAGAGGCAAGCACGTCACCCCATCCCACGCCATGGCCCGTGTGGTAACGGAGCCCCAGGAGCGTTGAGAGATCAAGGTATACCGCGGCGTCCGCGGCCCCGGGGCCGGCCTCCGTGAACCGGCCGAGACCCCTGCTCCACATAAAAGCGTCTCCGGGGACGGGGATTGGGCCCCGCTGGACACGCTCCACCTGAACCACGTACCCTATAGTCGTCATGTTGTAGGGGCTCGGCGCATAGGCCGGGCTGCTCGTTAGATAATATATGGGGGCCGAGTAGAGGCTGTAGAGGCCCCTCCACGGGTTCCAGGGCTCGCCGCGCGCGAGGATCCGGGGCACACCGATCGATGCGTTGGGGCCGAGCGCCTCAAGGCTCCTCAAGACATAGGGGGAGGCCAGGCCCAGGCCGGCGTCATAGCCGGTCACCGAGACCCCGGGGCCATAGGGCTCCGGCGCCAGTGTCTCGAGAAGCCATATCCTCATCGAGTCCCATATGCAGGCCTCCACCGCGTCCCTGTAGAGCCTGGTGTACGTGGCGAGCCCGCTGTATCTCCTCTCCATGATCTCTTCCCCGATCACCCGCAGCGTGTCGTTCACGGGCCCGATCACGTATAGCCCCATGCCGGGCACGAGGAGGCCGGGTGCACACGTGTAAGTCATCAACCGCTCAGCGAACGGGCCGCGGGGATCAAGCCTTAGATCCTCTACGTAGACGTGCCACCCGTGGCTACCCGGATCCCCGAAGTACACCGTGGCCACGGCCTCCCGCCAGCCCATGAGCCTGAGCTCGGCCTCGAATCCCAGAGCCCTCAGCGTGTCGGCGACGAGCCCGGCCAGCTCCCTGTCCCCGCTCCTGTTCACGGCCAACACCCTTACACGGACAGGCTCTCCGCGGTAACGCCACGTGCCGTTAACCAGCACCGCCCCGGCCCCAGTCATTGCCCCATAGAACATGTCCCAGCCAACCCTCCTCCTCCCAGGGCCCTCGAAGAGGAGCCTGTACTTGAGCCCAACACCCCGGGCGAGGTGCCCGGCCGGATGGGTGGGCGGCAACGGGGTGGCGGCGGGGACTGCGAGCCCGTTATAGGCGCCGGCAAGCCTCATCCTGTCGACAAGCATGTTCAACGAGTACCTGACCACGCGGAGGGAGAACGGGTTGAAACCGAGGCCAGGCGCCGCCGCGACACCGTAGCAGGTCGTGTTCGAGGCCTCATCATATACCCGCCACGCCACAGCCCCCGGGACAGTGTCGTAGAGACCCGCTATCTCCTCCACAGAGACGTTTCCGCCTAGACACCCATAAGCCACTGGAGCAGGGTTAAGGAGAAGGCTCACCATGGAGTAGGGGACACGGTAGGAGCCCGCCCAGCCGCCCCCATCCCCGCCGCTCCACGCGGGCACGGGGTAGGCGTAGAGGTCTACGACGCCCTCCCCCACCAGGCCGGGCCTCCACGCAACGCTCCTAACGATAATCGTCTCAGGGGGATCAGCCGGGGAGGCCGCAGCGGATCCGCTAGAGGATACGGGGGGATAGAGCATCACTGAGGCGGCGAGAAACACTAGGAGGAGGGAGAGGACACGGATAACCCACCACCCCGTTGAACCACCTACCACACAATACTATATAATGCTATCCACCAATACAGCCCAGCAATAGCCCCAGCCACCCATCACTGGGCGGAGACAACGCGTAATAAAAAGAGGGACAAGGAGGCAGGGAAGCGATGAGGGTGTCGAACAAGGCGCGTATAGCCATATGGATCCTGTTGCTCGCGGCCGGCTACGCAGGGGGCCTCGCGGCCTCGCGGCTCCTGCCGCTCCCCTGCAACCCGCCATTCTGCATAGCCGCGGGCCTAGCACTGCTCTCCATAGTCATGAGGGCCGCAGCGGTCACAGGCCGCTACCTCGCGGTATACGGTAAGACGAGGCCCGGGGGATTCGGCGAGATAGACCGGCTGGTCACGGAGGGCCCCTACGAGTGTATGAGACACCCCATGCACCTCTTCCTAAGCATGTTCCCCACGGCGATAGGCCTCCTCGCCCTCAACCCGGGAATGGCGTATATAACAGGCCCCATCGAGGCCCTATTTATACTCCTGCTCGCGGTCACGGTGGACGAGAAGGAGAGCATAGAGAGATTCGGCGAGAAATACCTAGAGTACAGGAGGAGGACGCCGGCCATAAACCTCCGGCCCAGCTGCCTATGGAGAGCACTATCACGTAGGCCGCCCAAGCCCCCGAGGCGGTGAGAAGGAGGCATGGAGCCCTAGAGAACAGGGGCGGGATAGGGGTTGAAAAAACACTATGGAGAGGGATGCGCTCCCGGGGCCTGTTCCTCCCTCATTTCCTCCTCCATAGTATAAGGGCGGCCGCCACTAGTACTAGGGTGAGGGCGGCTGCCGCGTAGAGCATTATGGGCGGCTGCATCGGCGGCTTCTCCGGGGCGTCGCGGTATATTATTATGGTCTCCTCCGCCGTGTTCCCGGCCCTGTCCACGGCCCTTACCGTGACGGTGTGTCTCCCGACCGCGAGATCCTCTATGTTGATCACGTGCTGGGTTTCCCCTGTCACGTTTACCTCTTCTCCATCGACCAGGAGCAACGTCTCCACCACACCAGTGTCGTCGCTTATGCTCCACGCTATCCTCGCCTCTCCGCCTGTGTAGTGGGTGTTGTTCCTGGGCGACGTTATCGTTATAGTGGGCGGCGCATTGTCCACCGTGACCACCAGCGTCTCCCCGGCCTTGTTGCCGGCCGCGTCATAGGCCACAACGCGTATCACGTGCCTGCCCTGCGGCAGCCCGGCCGTATCGATCACCGCTGAGCCGTTGAAGCCTATGGGCCGGGATCCATCTATGCTGTAGCTGAGCCCCGCCAGG
>JALVHX010000152.1 GCA_027028805.1 Desulfurococcales archaeon
TATACGGGAAGCGTCCTCAAGGCCCCGCTAACCGCCGCCGTCCTAGTCGTCGAGCTCGCCGGCAACCCCGCCCTGCTCGCCGCCACAGTCCCCGGGGTAGCCGCCGCCTTCCTCGTCTCAGGCGACAAGAGCCTCTACAGGGCCCAGAAGCGGAGCAGGCTTGAATCACCCCTCCACAGGCCCGACATAGCCTTCGAGCTCATGAAGACGATAAGAGTCGCCGACACAGAGATCAAGAAGATAAGCGTCTCCCCAACAACACCCATAGCCGAGGCCGCGGAGAAGATGAGGAGAAACAGGCTCTCATCAATACCCGTGGTAGAGGAGGACACGCTGATAGGAACACTGTATCTACGCGACATATACAGGAGGGCCGCGGCAAGCCCCCACGACCCCGCCATAAAATACGCGCGGAAAACAACGCTAACGGTAGCACCCGACGACATACTCCTCAAAGCAATAATATACATGGGAGCCATGAGGACAAACAACATACCCGTGACGACAAGAAACAACAAGTACCTAGGAATAGTAACACTCGCAAAAGCATCGGAGACAATAGCCGCAAAACTAAAACTATCCCACATAATAAACTATCAAACACAAACTCCAGCCTATTAACCAGATCAATACATTTGTTTAACCATGCATATCATCTAATATATAATTATTAAATACATGAACTTGAGAGATAAACAATAGCTAATTATACTTATAAATACAGAACTATATAACAGTATTGGGGGCGAATAACGTTATGAGAAAAAGAGCTATAATACTTATCGCGGCCGCTTCCCTGGCCCTAGCCACAATCCCACTGCTCATAATGCTCGGCGGCAACGCGGGCGGACAAGGCGAGGGAAATAGGGAGCCGGGCACAATCAACCCGGGTTTTCCAGAGGTTCCTTCTATGAGGTTGCCGCCTGCTGTAAGGAGGTTGTTAAATAAGAGAACGTTTAAGGGCGTCGGCCCCTATGCCGCGTATAGGAACTATACCTATGTCGGTGAGGATGAGAACTTTTCCCTGGGCGCCGGATACATGGTTTCCACGCGTAGTGAGGCCGTCGAGACTGTTCGCCGCGTGGTGGAGGGGCTCGGCGCCTCCATGGATGCTTTTGTGGTGGACAAGGTTGCTGTTGGGAGGACATGGGTTGGATACGGCTATGTCTGGGATATAAGTTTCTATGATAAGAGGTATAGCGGTAACCCGGATCTCGTGGTGCGGCACATAAAGCATGTGAACATAGACGCTGTCACGGGGGCTGTGACGTATATAGAGATAACCGTTGAGGGCCGCGCCGCCGTGCGGCTCAACGAGACGCTCAGCAGTGGGGATGGGGATCAACGGCTCCTCCGCCTACTGCTCGGCGAGAACTATACCGTGTATTATGGGGAGCTGAGGGTTAAGGAGAGATACATCCACAGCCGCGAGGGGATCAGGTATGTCTACCTATACGACCAGTACTACAGGGGTATGCGTGTAATCAACTACCCGGCAAACCCCTTCTCCTCGATCCCCTGCGCCGCCAAGCTCTCAGCAACCTATAGGGGTGGCGGAGGGGATGCTATGGATATCCTCTTCTCTTTCACCGGCTACCCGTTGTACAATATCACCTATTATCCCGCCGAGACGGTTGATGAGAGCGGTGCCCGCGCATTCGCCATAGACTATTTCGGCGAATTATTCAACGCGACAATAAACATTACCAGCCTAGGCGTCGAGGGCCCGTTCATATACGTTGACTACCCAGAGGCTCTCTACCAGGTCTACCTCGTCAACGCCACCGTGTCCGTAGAACACGAGGACTACTCCGTGGTCGCCAGTATCCAGCTGGCGATGCGTGGGAGAGACGATGTCGTTGACTACAGGGTGCTGGGCTATGAGAGGGGCTAGCCGCGCCGCGGCTATGGCCGCCATCCTGTTCTATCTGGCGGCGCATCTTTCCGCCCCCGTGCTGGCATATTATTATAGTGGGGGCGGGGCTGTCTTCTACAGCTCCTTCCAATATATATACACGAGATACTATTATATCGGCGATGTAAGCTACTCGATCCTGTGCAGATCCTTCTCGGGGGGCTCTATGCGGGTGGTTGTCCAGGGCGTTGAGCTTGACGGAGGCATCATGCATGCAAGGCTCTACATATTCTCCTCCCGCGGCCTAGACAACGTTGTCGACATGGCTGTGCCCCTGCCCTACACGGGCGGCTCGATATACGCCTGGTGCGGCGGCGGAAAACTTGTCGTAGCCCAGGCTGTCTATAGGATCCATGCCGGGTACACGGAGTACTATGAGAGGATCCTGGGGGTGGGCCTGGGGAGCGGAGAAGTATTTGTTAACAAGGTTGTGCCGGTAGCTGTTCTCACGGGAGGCGCCACCTGGGGCTCCTATTACGAGTCGGGCAACATGGTCTACGTGAACAATACACTATACTACGCCAGGATCCTCAACGGCTACATAGCCATCGTGGGGATAGATGCGTCGAACTACACGGTGAGCCGTAGAAAGATAATACCGTGGCCCAGATCATACAGCCTACCCGCCGCCAGATACCCGTACACGGACGGCGCCCGCGTATACGCCGCCAACATAATATATGATATACGCGGGGACACGGTAGAGGAGATAAGCGTGGATGCTGAGGAGATCACGGGCTCCCTCCTAGCGGGCGACACATATCTCCTCCTCTACACGGACCCTGGGAACAACATGCACGCCGCGGCCGTGAGAAACGGCGGCATCGCTGCGGACCACGTCCTCGGGAACGCCACGGGCTATGCGCCGAGAGACAGGCCCGCCATGGCGTTGCTCCCGGGGAGCGGGGAGGCGGCCGTGCTTCTCCCGAGAATCGGCGATGGCCCCTATATAGCCGTGCTGGACACTGGGAGCGGGGAGCCCAGGCTATCGGCGTCTCTGCCGCGGGGGATAAGCGTCATGGACGTGTTCTATCACGGAGACACCGCCTATGCGGCCGTCGCGGCGGGCTCCTCGATCATGTATGCAAGCCTCTCCACGGGACGCTACGTCGTGGAGGGGATAGAGAGCGAGTACATGCTCGTCGACGGGTGCCTGGGCGACATAGACGGGGACGGCTACACCGATGTCCTGGGGGTCTTTGCGGAGCAGACGGGGAGGGAGCTGAGATACTATGTCAGGGCCTTCACGCCGAGCCCCGGCGACCTCGGCTCCGCGGGCGGCGTAGAGCCTCTCCCGGAGCCTGTGCTAGCGGCGCCCCTGCTCCTCCTAGCCATCGCCCTGTCCGCGGCGGCGCGCTCCCATTATCTCTCCCGGCGGCGCAGGGCATCGTAGTAGAGGATGGCTAGGATCGTCTTGGCATCCCTTATCTCCCCCCTCCATATCATCTCCAGGGCCTCGGCCAGGGGCTTCTCGAACACCTCTATGAGCTCGTAGCTCTCGGGCCTGGCGCCCACGTAGCGGAGGCTCCTGGCTAGATATAGGTGCATCTTCTCCGTCGAGTAGCCGGGGGCGAGATAGAACTCCGCTAGCTTCACGAGCTCGCCGGGCTCGTAGCCGGTCTCCTCGACCAGCTCTCTCCGCGCCGTCTCGGCGGGGTCCTCGCCGGGCTCGACTACGCCGGCTGGTATCTCTATTATCCAGCCGCCCACCGGGGCCCTGTATTGGCGGAGGAGAATGATCCTGTCGTCAGGGAGAACCGGGAGGATGGCGGCGGACTCGGGGAAAACCACTATTTCCCGATAGATCCTCCTCCCGTCGGGTAGCTCCACGTCCCCCTTAACCAGGGTTACGCGGCGTCCCTTGAAGACTGTTTCAAGCCCCATGTCTCCTCACCCATACGTGGTCTTAGCGATCCGTGCCCCGTGCCTCTTAACGGTATCCCTCAACAGCTTCTCGAAGACCCTGGTCATCTCCTCGAGCCTCTCCCTCGAGGGGGCCTCTGCGTAGTATCTTATCTTCGGCTCCGTGCCGCTCCTCCTCACCAACAGCCATGAGCCATCCGGGTACTCGTAGCGGCGGCCGTCAATGCTCAGTATCTCCGCGGGCTCGCCCAGAGCCTCCAATAATCTCTCGACGAGCTCCCTGTACACGGGATCCCTTTTCTCGACGGGCTCCACTAGATAGCTCCTCCTCTCCCATGGATAATCCGGCACGCCATACTCCTCTAGGAGCCTTAGGAGAGGCTTTCCGGTCTCAACCATCTCGCGGACGATGAGCCCGGCCTGCCATATCCCGTCTACCCAGGGGCCCCACTCGGGGTCGATCAGCTTCCATGGCTCCGCCGCCAACAATATATTGGAGGCTCCGAGCTCCTTGACCCTCTCATGGGTCTTCCCCAGCACGTAGCGCTCAACCCTGCCACCCATCCTCTCGACGACATCGTCTATGACGCGGCCGGTGTCAACGGTTGTGACGATGAGGCCTCCGCGGCGGTCGCGTAGCTTGAGGGCGGCGTAGAACGCTATGAGCCTGTCCTGTCTAATGAAGCCCTTGGCGGGGTCGAGGGCGGCGAGGCGGTCCGCGTCGCCGTCGTGTGCTAGGATCAGGTCTGGGCTGAAGCCCCTGTAGCCGGGGAGGAGGGGCTCCAGGACGTCGCGCCTCGGCTCCGGGGGCCTCGAGGGGAAGAAGCCGTCTGGGTTTGCGTTGACTGTTACGGGGACGGCTCCTATCATGCGGAGGAGCCTGGGCGTCGTGTTGTATGCGGCGCCGTTGGCGAGGTCCACGACTATTCTCGGCTCCCATTTTCTCCTGGAGGGCTCTAGGCGGGCGTAGGCGTCGTATATGTACTCCTCGTGGATGCCGGGCTCCGTGTAGAATCCCCCCGCGTTCATCCATGGCTCCTCCCGGGCCTCCTCGACAAGCCTCTCGATCTCCGCCTCGAGGCTTCTGACGAACTCGTATCCGCCGGTGTCGTAGAACTTGAACCCGTTGTATACCGGCGGGTTATGGCTCGCCGTAACCGACACGCCTACGCCTCTCCGTTTCAACGCCGCGTAGCCGGCGACGGGGGTGGGTGCTAATCCTATATAGTAGGCGTCTCTTCCCCCCGCCATTAACCCCGCCATCAGGCTCAGGGAGAGCAGGGGGCTCGTCGTCCTGGGGTCGTGGACAACGTATCCGGGGGCCCCGATGAGCCTGGCGGCGGCCAGGCCGAGCCTGTAGGCTAGGACGGCGTTAACCTTGTCGGGATAAGTCTTCCTTATGCCCGCGGTCCCGAACAGCCTGCCCATGACACAGGCCACCTCCACGGCCACGGTTATTCTCTATTCCACGCGCCTACCGGCGCTTGCCGCGGAGGAGCTTCAGCCTCTTCTTCTCAGCCTTCTTCTTCTCCCTCTCCTCGCGTAGCTCCTCTATGGCGCCGGCTCCCTTGTATATTATCCCTGTTATGATCGGGGCTATGCCCGTCGCCTTCAGCATGATGTCCTCGAGCCTGCTCATGATCACGCTTGTGGGAGGCGTGTAGGGGACTATGCGGCGGGGATACACGGGCACATACTCCTCCCTTCTAGGTTCCCCCACCCTGGTGACCGCGTACACCAGCCATGTGCGGGGGAGGACGCCGTGGCGGAGAAGCTGGTCCCGGGGCAGGAGGAGCCTGTCGGGGAGGAGGAGCGAGGAGACATATATGTTGAGCATCCTAACCCTCTCCCTGCCGAGCCAGCCCTCGTAGGCCTCGAGGAGCTGGCCCTCGGCGTACCGGTACCCCTGCTTCCAGTACTGCCGCAGGAGGCCGCTATGCTTGACCGAGTAGTCCTGGCGGAGCCAGTCGATGATCACCAGGGGCACATCCAACCACCCCTACACCTGGTCCCCGGGGGGAGGGGTGATGCGGCGCGGGGACCCGGATAGAATAGTGATCAGGTGTATGTGGAATATAGTTGTTGTCCAAGTCCTTCCTGGAGGCCCTTGGGCGGCGGCCGGCGCCGACGCTATATGATCGTGAAGAGCAGGTAGGCTAGTATCATTGATACGTATGCGACGCTCATCATCACGGCTATTGTTGTGAGGGCTATCTTGAGGCTCCTGGTCTCCTGGTATATTACTGCTAGTGTTGCGAGGCAGGGGACGTAGAGTGTTGTGAAAATCGTTAGCGCGGCTACCTGCGCGTCGCCGAGACCCATGCTCCTTATCGCCTCGGCGGCGCTCGGCTTCCCCGTGGCGATCGTTAGGGCGCCTATAACGGCCTCCTTGGCGACGAAGCCTATGAGGAGTGCGAAGGCCGTGATCCACGCGGGGTCTCCCTCGAGGCCTATGGGGGCTAGGAGTGGAGCGAAAACCCTGGCCACCGCGGCGGCTATGCTGTCGCGCGGCGACGCGGCCGGCGAGAGCCCCGGGGTGTAGCTCACTATGAACCAGATCAGTATGCTGAGCAGGAATATTATGGAGCCGGCCTTCGCCAGGAAATGCTTTGCCGCGTCCCATGTAAGCCACCAGACGACCTTGGCGCTGGGCCTGTGGAGAGGGGGGAGCTCTAGGAGTAGCTCGGGCTCCTCCCGCTCCTCCTCGAGCATGTAGAGGATCTTGTTTACGCCGGCGAAGACCAGGAAGGCGACGATGTATGCGAGTATGACTATGAGGAGGCCCTCGATCCCCCTTAGGGCGGAGGCCACCGCGAGTATTACGACGAGGCGGGCCTGGCAGGGTATGAAGGGGAGCGTCATCGCAAGCCTAATCCTCTCCCTCGCGCTCGGAGTAGCCCTAGCCGCCATCACGCCCGGCACGTTGCATCCGAGGCTGAGCGTTATCGGGAACACCGCGTGGCCGCTTACACCGATCCTTGAGAGGATGGGGTGGAGGCTCAGCGCTATCCTCGGCGCCAGCCCCGCGTCTTCGAGGACCGCCAGGAAGAACGCCACCAGTATTATTAGGGGGAGGAATATCAGCACCGCGCCGACCCCGGGTATTATGCCGCCCGCAACTATGTCGCGGATAAATCCTTCTGGTAGCGAGGCGTTCGCCGCATCTATCAGTGCGTCGACGCCCTCCTCCAGGTAGGCGCCGAGGCTGTGCTCCTCAACCCACTCCGCGGCCCCCGGCATCCCAGCCTCGTGGAGAAGTATGTTTAGGGGGAACCCGGTGTTTATCGTGAACACTGTGAGGAACACGGCTAACAGTATCATTGTTGAGAGAACGGGGCCGGCGACGGGGTGGGAGAACAGCCTATCAATCCTCTCGGATCTCTCCCTCACCCCGGTCTCAACCCTCACGACGGCAGGCGACACTATGCTGTAGAGGTACTGGAACCTCTTCCTGCTGAACAGCTCCTCCGGCCGGGTTCGGAATATGTTCTCTATATCGATCCTCATTGAGTGTATGGCCTTCACCACGTCCTCGGCGCCCTCGCGGCGCAGGAGCTCCTCGAGGTTATCGTCTCCCTCCAGTAGCCTCACCGCTATCCATCTAGCCGGGAGCCTCTCGGCGAGCCTTGTCTTGGAGACAAGCTTCTCCGCCTCCCTCACATAGGGCTCCAGCTCCCGGTAGTCTATCCTGAGCGGCTCCCTCCTCCCCGCCCGCCCCTCCGCGACATCGATGATCGCGTCCAATAGCTCCTCGATCCCCATCTCCTTGACGGCCGACACAGGTATAACGGGGACCCCGAGCCTCCGGGCTATCGCGTCGTGGTGTATGTGGATGCCGTGGGAGTGCGCTATATCTGATTTCGTGAAAGCTATTACGACGCGGGGCGTTATCTCGAGGGTCTGTAGAGCGAGATACATTGTCCTCTCAGGGGCCAGGCTGTCGACGAGAACCAGTACGACGTCGGCGCCGCCGCTCAATATATAGTTCCTCGCGATGAGCTCCTCGAGAGTCGACGCCGAGAACCCGTAGATCCCGGGCAGGTCGACGAAGTGGAGGAGCCGGCCCCTATGCCTCCTATAACCCTCATGCTTCTCAACGGTCACGCCAGGCCAGTTGGCCACGTGCACGTTCCTGCCCGTCAACACGTTGAACAACGTGCTCTTACCGACATTCGGCTGGCCCACGACCGCTACATGTATGACTCGCTCCTCGTTCTCGCCGGCCACTTCTCTGCGTCCGCGCCTAAACATATATCATCACCGGCGGAGGCCTATCCGGGCCCAGCGCCCCAGGGATCCCTTATGGGAGAAGGATGAGCATTCCCCCGGGCTTTCGCGGGGAGAGGCGGCGGCCGATAGGGGGCTAGAGGGGTTCTACGAGTATCCTCCTCGCGATCCCCCTGCCGATCGCTATGGTTATGCCCATGCTACTAACTATTATTGGGCCGACGCCGTGGTTGGCTACGACGCGTACCAGGGATCCGGGCGTGAAACCCATTTGGAGGAGCCTGTTCCTCCACCTCCCCGGCGCGTCTATCCTTATTATCCTGGCTGTTTTACCCGGCGGCAACGCGTCCAGCGTCGTCGGCAAGTTAGGTCACCCTAATTTCTGCGAGGCTGGTATCATTAATTGATCAACCGAGATTATATATGTGTCCTGTAGAAGCACCCTATGTGTTTCTCCGGGGAGACTCTGTGGCTAGCATATGCGTGGCACTATTTCTCCGCTCGGCTTCTCGAGTATCCTCAGGCCCCCGACGCCTGTCTCCAGGAGCACTGGGAACATTTTCTCCTCGACAACCTCTCCGATCACGGCGGCCTCCGTGTAGCCTGCGGCGTGGAGGGCGGAGAGCACTTTTTCGGCGTCGCCGCGTTTCGCCACGATCACGGCCTGGCCCTCTGATGCGAGCGCTAACGGGTCTACGCCCGCTATGTCGGCGATCCCCCTCGTCTCCTCCCTCACGGGCACCTTGTCGCCCCACACTATTATCGTTACGCCGCTCGCCTCCGCTATCTCGTTGAGAGCCATCGCCAGGCCCCCGCGCGTGGGATCCTTCGCCGCATGGATCTCTCCCGCGTTCATCGCCGCCTCTATGGCGGGGCCTATGTAGCGGGCGTCGCTTCTCAGGCTCGTCTCGAAGCCCAGCTGGTGGGCCAGCACCACGGCGCCGTGGTCCCCTACGGGCCCAGTCACTATGACGAGGTCCCCTATCCTGGCCCCGTCTTTCCGTAGAAGCCTATCCGCAACCCCTACGCCGAAACCGGTGACAGCTATCTCGTCGACGCCGCCGCGCGGCATAACCTTTATGTCGCCGCCGAGGAGCGCGGCGCCCGCCTCGTTCACTATCCCCGCCATGGACTCGATTATTTTCTCGAGGCTCTTCCTGGGGAAGCCCTCCTCTATCAGCAACGTGTCCATGAAGCCGATGGGCCTCGCCCCCATAACGGCGAGGTCGTTGAGTGTGCCGGCGGCGGCTAGGACGCCTATGTCTCCTCCCGGGAAGAACACGGGCTTGACGGTATAGGTGTCTATTGTGAAGACGAGGTATTTGTCGCCATAGGGCAGGAAGGCCCCGTCGTCTAGGAGATCGACTCCTCCCCCGTTCTCGGGGGCCCATTTCCTGAAGAAACGCCTTATATAGAGTATGAGCTCCTCGGTCTCAACGCCTCCCCCGCCGTGGGGGAGACCGATCCTGTCTCCAGCCGCGGCTACCAAGCCGTTCTCCCCCGGAGACGATGCATCGGCGCGCTCCATGACTAAGGTTTATATATTATGGATAATAAACATGGAATATTGATCCGATCGCCTAGGAGGTTATAGGGCCATGCCCGTGGTCAGGACAGGGCCGGTGCGCGTAAGCGGGTACGCGATCAAGCTCAGGAGGGTTATAAACGCGGTTCTCCGCGACAGATACAAGTCCGGCGAGCTCGACGCCAAGCTCGTCAACAAGCTCATCTCAGAGCTCAACGCGAGAATATACCAGGTGCTCGTGGAGAAGTTCGAGGTACCCAAGGAGGCTGTCGCCAACATAGTCGTCGACTTCGACGTGGAGGATGGCAAGATGATCATAAACGATATACAGATAGAGGTATTCGACAAAGACGAGATCCTGAGCGAAAACGCCACAAAAGAAGTAAAGAGGCTAATAGAGAAAATGCCGATCACAATACAGGAGACCAGCGGCGAAAAACAAGAAGAACAAGGACAAGAAAAAGAATAACCAACGAGAAGAAAACAACCACAAAGCCAGGCACCAAGAAACACCCCTCAGACACCACACCGCCAAGGCCGATGCATACATGTTGGGATCAAGGATCATTATTTCCGCAGAAAGTTTGATCCAAGGCTACTGAACATGATGCTCGGCCGGGAAACCGGGCCAGCCAAAAAGGCTGTTGA
>JALVHX010000153.1 GCA_027028805.1 Desulfurococcales archaeon
TCCAGGGACCGTTAAAAACACGTCGATAAACCCGTGTCAATCAAAAATAACAATAAAATAATAGCTATGATATAATAATGATGTTATAAAATTAATTTTGAATATGTGAAAAATTATATAAACCAAACCTATTCTATATACAAAACAGGGGGTGTGGCTCCATGAACGATGACGGATGGGGAACGCATAGGGATGATGGCTGGGGACATCCTAGAGACGACGGTTGGGGCGGCTAGCCGGGGAACCAGTTGAGCACGATAAACATTTAATTATCCAGTTTTTATTATTTCTTATTGGTTTCATGTTCTTATTTGTTCTAATTCTATGTTAACTGGTTTCTCATATCATTGATAAATATAAAGCATCTAGGTGTTTGGGCTAGGACAGGGTGTCTAGGTATTCAGGCTTAACCCAGTCCGGGTTTTCCTCTGCTTCTCTGCATACTTCGTCTATTAGTTTCTCTAGTGCTTCTAGGGGCTCGTATCCCTCGTTGAAGACTAGCTGGTGTAGGCGCTGGTAGTGTCTGCGGAGCTCCCACTGGTAGTGTTTATAGAGTCTCCAGGGCGGCTCCTTCTCGGGTCCGTGGCCTACTCCTGGACAATACGTGTCTAGGTAGAGTACTTGTTTTGAGGGGCCTGCTGGCTGGAAGGGGTATAGGCGGCACCGGAGGGGCCTGGCGGGGTATATACTGCATGTTGGGAGCCCGTTTTCTCTGCGGAGGAACACGCATACACCGTCTCCGAGCCCGCGGAGGGCGGGCACAGCGTAGACGTCGGCTATGATCGCTACTATGTATCTCCCCTTAAGGCTTCTCCAGTCAACGCCCATGTAGCGGGCTATCCTGCATACATCGTAGGCTGTCAAAGCTACGTTGGGGCCCGTGCTACAGCATCTCCCGCTTCTCCTGCACGTGGCCCTGACCTTGTCTCCGGGCCTCACCACTATGTATCTATCCATGCCGTATACACCGGGGGCCGTGTTTTTCGGCTACGCTATCCTGGAACAGTGGATGCATAGGTGTTTAATAACAGTAATCGATAAAAACTATTATTAGGGCCAGGTGTCTCTCCCACTTTTGTGGGGTGAAAATACGTGTATGGTAGAGCACCCGGTTCTGTAGCAATACTGGTTATATTGATCTCGATGCTCCCGGCGCTACACGCCGCCCCTGTAGCGCCGCTCCAGGAGCCGCCGCGCGGCCTCCAGGATATCGGTGGATGGAGGACGACGTTCAACGCCTCGCTCCTAGAGGACTACGGGGTCACGGTGCTCGACGCGGGCTTCACGGAGGCCGAGAGGCTGGCCGGCGCCCTCTATATGGGCGGCTATGCCACGGCTCTCCTGGTCTATGGGGGCCAGTACTACTGGTACACGGACGCCGTGGTCTTTCCCTACAGCTTCGCGGAGGGCTATAACAAGTTCACCGAGGAGTTCCTGTGGCTGGGCTTCGACGCGTTCAGCGACTACTATATAACATACGATACCGTCACCGATCTCCTCGCGGTGGATACTGTGAACGTGACGGGCTCAGCGAGCCTCTACGTGGCGGCCGCAGGCCTCGACTATGCCTCCTATCTCGAGGACTACCCGGTGTTCTATGGAGGAGTGTTCATGTATCCCGTGGACTACGATGGGCTCTTCCAGGGCTCGGGGGTGAGCGATACATATAACGTGTCCCGTATACAGGAGCTGTTCGGCGACGCGAACATAGTGGGTGTCGCATTCACCTCCCTCGCCTATGCATGGAGCCCTTCCCCAGCCCTCTACGCGGCCGGCTTCATATGCTACAACGAGAGCGGCGACATCTACGAGTACCCCTTCCTCTTCCGCTACGACAACCCGTTCAACGTGTCCCAGGGCCCGGGCTCCGCGATGATCTATAGGCTACCCTACTATTATCCCCGCGCATGGAGGCCCTACAGGGTTCTCGTCGAGAACAATACGGTGTATATGATAGGCATCCTCTACGCTAAGACAGGCGGCCTCTCCCTATATTATCCCGAGGGCCTCTTCGTGTTGAGCGTGAACGCGTCCACGCTATCATATATAGACTCGGCCCTCCTCCCTGTGCGTAGCGATCTCTCCCTGGGCGCCACGGGCCCCGCGTTGTTCACGAGGCCGTATACGAGGTACTGGGGCACGCCGACCTCGCTCTACGACTTCGGGAGCGAGGGCGGCTTCGGGGAAGGCTACTCGTTGCCCGCGTACATGGATGATATAGGCGTAGCTGTTCTCGGCGACAAGCTGTTGATAGCCGGCTACGGCTACGAGAACGATACGCTCGACTATATAGGCATAGCATATCTCATAGACACGGGTGGGTGGAGCCCCTCGCCCTCCTCCTGGAGCATAGAGAGGTTTATAACAATAGGCTCGGCGACAGGGAACACGAGCGTCGACTTCGCGGCGGCGGCCGAGCTCTTCGTGGACGACGCGGGCAACTCCTACGCAGTCATAGGCGGCGCCCTGAACCTGAGCGTTGACGAGAACCTGTCGCGCCTGAACTCCTTCTACCTGGTGCTGGGCCTCGACACCGGTGAGACGCTCTACGCGTACCTCGTTGGCGGGAACTCGACGGACATGGTCTATGATATAGGCGAGATCGATGAATCGATCCCTGAGGGCGTGGTAGTGAGGCCATATTATTCGGCGATGGTGAGCGACAGCCCCAGCATATATGTCTCGAATATAACGGATCTATATGTCTCAGGGGCAATAGCCCCGTTGCTGGAGACAAGGCCCCACAGCTACCGCGGCCCAGTAGACTTGATCGGGGGCGGCGTTGAGAGGCATCCGCCGGCCCCCGGAGTGGTTCTTGATAAGAAGAGGCTTGCCATGGGCTTGGAGAAGAGCGTTGAGGCACACCAGTCGCCCTACGGCGGCGTATGGGCCTACCTGCTCCAGCCCGGGCTCCCGCCCTCCACGGATATGACGGTGTACTATGAGCCCGCGGGCCCCGTGATGTGGAGCAGTACGCCGGGCTATGTCCTCGTGAACATAACAGCGGTGCTTATAGATAATGTTACAGGAGAGCCCCTGGCGGGGGCTCCGGTGAAGCTGTTCGTGTCGCCGCCGGGCTCCGGCTCATACACGCTCTACGCCACAGGCTATACTGGGAGCGACGGCGTCGTCGCTTTCCAGTACAACGCGACGGTTCCCGGAGCCTATTTCTTCGAGATAATATATCTGGGCACGGCTCTCCACGGCCGCGCCTTCCAGGTGATCCGCATAGATCTGCCGAACTATAGGAGCCTGCTCAGCTTATCAATAGAGCCCCCTGTAACCTATACCCTGTACGAGGACGAGCCGATGCTCTACGCGAACCTGTCGTTCCTCAACCTCAGCGGGGCCGGGAACCTGTTCACGCTCGGCGGCCAGCTCGTGTTCCTCGAGCTCTATATAGACGACTACATAGCCTCTAGGACGGGGCTGGCGGAGGATACATGGTATACCGTGGCGGCTTCATACACCAACAGTAGCGGGATCGCGGTGTTCTCTCTCCCAAGGGGCCTCTTCTATTACTACTATGCGCATAACTACACGTTCCGTGTACACTATTATGGAAAC
>JALVHX010000154.1 GCA_027028805.1 Desulfurococcales archaeon
GGGATAAAACAAGAAGGGGGCTTCAGCGCTTCACGTTCGTGGCCCTGTTCAATAGGTCCTCCCAGACGGCGTCCACGTACTCCTGGAGCTCTTTCAACAGGTGCCTGTTCTCGGGCTTCAATAGGTGCTTGAACCTGCCCTGTATCTCCACGTATTTCTCGATCGGCATCTTGAGCCTGGGGTTTCTGGCAACGTTGAGGCTTAGCCCCGTTATCCTGTATCCCTCCTCGGGCGTCCACTCCCATAGTGGGAAGTAGCAGCTGAGCACGGCTCTCCTCGTGACCTCTATTGTGAGCGAGGTGTCGTGTCTCCAGCCCCTGTCACAGCTGCTGAGCGCGTGTATGAAGGCGGGGCCGTTGACCTCGAGGCCCTTCCTCACCTTCTTCATCAGGTCCATCCAGTCGACCGGCGCGGCTGTCGCGACATAGGGTATGCGGTGCGCCACCATTATCTCGGCTATGGGCTTCTTGTGCTGCGTCTTGCCGGGCAACACTTTGCCGGCGGGGCTGGTGGTTGTCCACGCATACTTCGGTGTGCCGCCGCTCCTCTGTATACCCGTGTTCATGTAGGCCTCGTTGTCGTAGAGTATGTAGAGGACGTCGTGGCCTCTCTCAGCCATGCCGCTGAGCGACTGGAACCCTATGTCGAATGTTCCGCCGTCTCCCGCGAACACGACTACGTCGACGTGGTCGTAGGGCAGGCGGCCCGTCTTCTTCAACGCCTTGAGGGCGGCCTCGACGCCGCTGGCTGTTGCCGCGCTGTTCTCGAAGGCGTTGTGTATCCATGGCACCGCCCAGCTGGTGTAGGGGAATATGGTTGTAGCCACCTCTACGCAGCCCGTCGCGTTAACCACGATCGTTGGGCCGCGGAACGCGAAGCTGGCGAGCTTTATTATTATCGGGGCCGCGCAGCCGGCGCACAGCCTGTGGCCTGGGAGGAGGATCGGCCTCTTCTGCTCGGCCAGCTGCCTCGGATTAGTGATCAGGGGGAGCTCCCCCTTCCACCCGGGCTCGAATATCCACAGCTTATACGCGGGCTCCCCCTTCTTGATCGGGACCTCGGGTAGCTTCTGAACCATCACATCCCACCTCCATCCGGGAGCCTAGGCTCTTACACCAATAAACCTCAGCCTCTCCTCGACCTCGCCGCGCCTAGCGATCTCGACGAGCTCCTCGATCATCTTCTCGACGTCGCCCGGCGGCAGGTCTCTCCCGCCCAGCCCGTATACATAGTTGACGAGCAACGGCTTCTCCCTCAACGGGTACAGCGCGGTGTTTATCTCGAGGAAGCTGGGGCCGTAGCTTCCGAAGCTTATAGCCCTATCCATGACCGCGACAACCTTCGCGCCCTTGAGGATCTCGGCGAGCTCCCTGTGGGGGAAGGGCCTGAACATCCTTATCCTCACCGTGCCGACCTTCACGCCCCTCTCCCTCATCTTCTTCACAACGCTCCTAACGGTGCCGCCGCTGGAGCCGAGCACTGTTATGATTATGTCGGCGTCCTCGACGGCGTAGGGGACGAGGACTCCGTCGCCGTAGCGGCGGCCGCTGAGCTCCGCGTACTCGTCGTGAACCCTCCTCACCACCTCCGGCACCCTCTTCATGGCCTCTACCTGGTGCATCTTGTGCTCGAAATAGTAGTCGTATAGGTCGAGCGGCCCGAAGCTGAGGGGCCTCGCAGGGTTCAGCATGAGCGGCACAGGCTCCTCGAAGTAGTCGACCTTCACCTTAACCTTCGAAGCGTCGCGGTAGCCGCCGAGGAACTCGTGGACAGCCTCGTCGGGGAGCATCCTTATGTTCTCCAGGGTGTGGCTGAGGAAGAAGCCGTCCAGGTTCACCGCGACGGGGAGCAGCACATCGGGGTCCTCGGCTATCCTGAACGCCTGTATAACAGTGTCATAGGCCTCCTGGCTGTTCTCCACGAACAACTGCACCCATCCACTATCCCTCATCCCCATCGCGTCGCTGTGGTCGCAGTGGATGTTTATCGGGGCGGACAAGGCCCTGTTGGCCACCGCCATGACTATGGGTAGCCTGAGGCTCGCCGCTATATAGAGGATCTCCCACATCAACGCGAGCCCGTTCGCAGCCGTCGCGGTGAAGGCCCTGGCCCCGGCCGCCGCCGCGCCAACCACGGTGCTCATGGCGCTGTGCTCGCTCTCAACGGGCACGAACTCGGTGTGAACCTCGCCGTCGGCCACGAACTCGCTGAACTTCTCGACGATTATCGTCTGAGGCGTTATCGGGTACGCGGCCACGACATCCACCAGGCTCTGCTTCACAGCATACGCGACCGCCTCGTCTCCGTTAAGGGCCTTCAGGATCTGTTTCTCCGGGGGTATCCGGGGCATCCCATACACCACCTCCACCAAGCCTACTCCTGGGGCTCCGGCACCATGTCTATCGCGTTAACCGGGCACTCGTGCGCACAGATCCCGCATCCCTTGCAGTAGTCGTAGTTCACCAGTATCTTCTCCCCGTCCCATATGATCGCCATGTCGGGGCAGTAGATCCAGCACAGCATGCATTTCACACACTTATCATTGTCCACGACAGGCCTCAGCGCCCTCCAGTCGCCGGTCAGATAGGCTGTCGACAGCTTGTAGGGGACCGCGCCTATGGGTAGGTCGCGGTAGCCCCGGGGCTCCTTTGGCTCGGAAGCCATACCCGCCTACACCTCCTCAGCCAGCTCCATGCTCTTCTTTATCAAAAACATGTTCTTCTCAGCCAGGGGCCCGGGGAACCTCTCCCTGAGAGCCTTCTCGATGCCCTCGAGGCTTACCAGGCCCGTGGCCTTTATGAAGGCGCCTATCAACGCGGTGTTAGTGATAGGCCTCTTAAGTATCTCGAGCGCCAGCTTCGTGGCAGGCACCTTGTAGACCCTATAGACGCCCTTCTCGACGCCCAGGGCCTTGTAGAGCTTCTCGCCCGGCCCCTCATAGTTAACTATCACGAACCCGCCCTTCTTCAAGCCCTCGACAACCCTAACGTTCTTGAGAAGCGTCGGGTCGAGGACAATCACTATATCGGGCTCATAAACCATGCTGTGTATCTCGATGGGCTCATCGCTTATCCTCGTGAAAGCCACTATGGGGGCGCCGCTCCTCTCCGGGCCGAAGGCGGGGAAGCTCTGCACATGCTTCCCATCAAACATAGCCGCCATCGCCACCAGGTTGCTGGCAGTCCAAGCCCCCTGGCCTCCACGGCCGTGCCACCGAACCTCAACCATCAACGCTCATCAAACCCCGCTCTATACGCCTACAGGTGATGTACAGACAAGACTATACGCGGCGCGGCAAATAAAACGGTTTACCCCGGGGCCACCCGGGGGGAGAGACGCGGCGCGGCGCCGGATAACACATATTATGGATCACCTGGGATAATATTGTCGCGGATCAGTAATACGGGGACGGATCGTTTTCCATAGAAGCCGGGGAACCGCAGACCCCTCTCCACAGGCCCCGGCGGAGCCAGGGGGTGGAGGCGGCCTTGTATAGGAGGATACTCGCCACCGGCCCTCCCCTCAACGGCCGCGAC
>JALVHX010000155.1 GCA_027028805.1 Desulfurococcales archaeon
CGCCGAGAAGCCTGCCGTCTCTACCATACAGCCTTACCCTCATGCCGCGGCGCGGCGGCGGGTTCATCTCGTAGGGGAGGCCTACGCGGGGCTTGCCGGGCCGTGTGTCGGCGAGGAATATGGCTGAGCCCGGGCACGCGGCCACGCATAGGCCGCATCCCGTGCATTTCTCCCAGTCGATCCTGGGCAGGCTATAGATCTTCTCCATCGTGATCGCGTTGAAGGGGCATGCTGACACACATATATCGCATGGTATCTCGTCGGGGCACTCCGCCACAGCCACGGGGCCTCTTCGAGGCCTCTCCGGCGGCGGCAGGAGCCCTTTCTCCCGGAGCTCCTCCAGGGTTATGTATCCCCTCTCAAGATAAGACAACGCGGCCTCACCCCGCCGGGAACTCTACGTGGGGCGGGTTATTCCTCCTGATCACCTCCATCTCCTCCTCGGAGACAATAGCCATCTTCTTCGCCTCCCTGCTCCTCGCAAGCACCGGGGACGCCCTGTATTCCTCCCATAGATACCTGTTCAGCTCCCTGATCCGCTCAAGGGCGCCCCTGTCCCCCCTCAGCCTATAAGCGGCCGCGGCCCCCGCTATCCATCCCTCTATGATCGCTGATGTAGCCTCCTCTATACCCCCCGCGTCGCCGGCCACGTAGAGGCCTGGGACACTTGTCTCAAGCATCTCTGTGCGGAGCGGCACAAAGCCCCCGGAGCCGGGTATGTATCTCATAGCCGCCCCGGCCTGCGCGAAGAGCCTTGCATCGGGCTTGAGGCCGACCGCGAGCAGGAGCAGGTCTGCGTCGAAAACCTTCTCGGAGCCGGGCACCATGCGGCCCTCCTCATCAACCATTGTGGCTACAACCTTCTCCAAAACGCCGCCACGGCCCCTAGCCTCTTTCACAGTGTGACGCGTGAGTATCGGGACACCCATCCTCGTCAGCTTCGCGGCGTGAACGAACCATCCCCCGATCCGCGGCATTATCTCTAGGAGCGCCGCCACCCTCACCCCCGCCTGGAGCAACTGGTAGGCGACTATCAGGCCCACGTTGCCTGAGCCCACTATGACAGCTGTGTCCCCGGGCCTTATACCGTACTCGTTCATAAACGTCTGCGCGGCGCCGGCCCCCATTACGCCGACCATGGTGTTGCCGGGGAAGAGGAGCGGCTTCTCCTCGGCACCGGTGGATGCGACCACGGCGCGCGGATAAACCTTTACGAGCCTATTATTAGCCCTATCATATACGCCGACGACGCCGCCCCTGTAGAGCCCGAACACGGTTGCCTGCCTCATAACCCTGACACCGGCCTCCGCGACCTCCTTCTCCATCCTCTCCGCGACCTGGAAGCCGCGGAGGCCGCCGAAGAACCTGCGTGAGCCGAAGAACTTGTGTGTCTGCTTGATCATCTGGCCCCCGAGCCTATGGTGCTCGTCTACGAGGAGCACGGAGAGGCCTCGCCCAGCCGCCTCCTCCGCCGCCGCGAGGCCCGCCGGGCCTCCACCTATGACGAGCAGGTCAACGTGTATCTCGACGGGCTCGCCCGGCGGCTTAGCGGGCTTTGTCAGGGAGGGCGGCCGCGGCGGGTTGACCTGTCTACGCACAGTGATCCCGGGGCGGACAGGCTCTATACAGCTCCTCACATTAGGCACGCCGTCTACCTCGACAAGGCAGGAGGCGCATTTACCGATCATACAGTAGGGGCCGCGGGGCTCCCCGTAGACACGGCTGTAGCCGATAACCTTTATGCCGGCCGCCCAGAGGGCGGCGGCTATGGTCTCACCAATATATGCCTCGACCACCTGGTCCTCGAACCGGAAGGTTACCCGGGGGCCGCGGCGGAAGCTGAGAACAGGGTGGCTCCATATCCTCTTATCCAACACGGGTCACCTGCCATGGGGCGGCACTGGAGGAGCCATGTGCTCGGGCGGCGCTGTATAATGGGTTCCGTGGACACGTATATAGGCTATATATGGATAAGGATGCGTGCTGGTAAAAAACATAGTGGGCGGAACCCTTAGCCCCCGGATCCCCTTTTTCCCTCAACGAGGCTTCTCAGGCCTATCTTGTTTTCCTAAGGAGCAGTATGAGTAGCGCAGCCAACAGGAGCGCGATTGATATGAATATTATTGTGTACACGTAGTGGCTGGGCGGCGCGGCTGTCCCAGCTACATCCTCGTCTATCTCCCTGGAGGGGGGTGTCCCCGCGTCTATTCTGAGAGAGCTCTGCGGGGCCACCACATAGTCGGCCCTGTTGCCAGTCTTATCCCCGGCCTGTAGCGACGCGGTCTTCTCTATTATGGATACATAGCCGTATCCCGTCCCGGTGTTGTTGACTACGAGGTAGCGGGAGCCCGGCGTTCCCCTGATATGTATCCTTGCATCGGGCTCCCCGCCCACAACGATATAGTAGGGGCCGGCATCGATCACCTTGGAGGGCGCCGTTGAGGGCAGGTTCGACTCCTCTATGTCGAATACCATGGTGTACTTCATCGATACATAGAGCTTGTCCTCGTCAACGCCCTGCCCCGTAGCATTGATCAGCCACTGTATGAGCGAGGGCAGGGGCATCTTCATCGACGCCGTCACGTTGATGTAGACGGGTATATGGAGGCCTCTGTGGAGATACAGTATACCCGTCTCGTTGAACGAGAACTCTATGGGTATCGTGTAGTTTCCTAGAGAATAGATGCTGGTGTTGGTATATGAGATGTTTATCCTGTAGACGTGGACCGGGTACCCTTTATACTCGTCGTCGCCTATATACGTGTATGCGGGCTCCATCCTCTCACCGGTGGCGTTGACTGTTCCGGGAGAAGACCGGCCTAGCAGCAGCTGATCCGGGGCCGGGATCGCTGAGCCTGCCCGGAAGCTCATACTGCTACAGCCCTCGCCTCCAAGGCTCGTGGTCAACGAGGCGTTGCCGCTACTAGTATAGTTCAGCACACATACGCCTAGCGTAACATTGTCTCCCGAGAAGTTCATGTAGAGCCTTATCGTCGCCTCAGCCGCCACGCTCTCCCCGCCCATGAAGCCGCCAAGCTCCACGCTCATATTCATCCTGTACTCCGCCCAGTAGCTTCTCTCCATACTCTGCGAAAGCACGGGGGCCGGGGCGGCCGCGGCGAGCAACGTGATCAAGGCCAGCGCCGCATAGACATGTCTCCCGACAAACATATCCCTGATCCCTCCAGCTCCCGGTACGCGCAGGCTTCCACCACCTGATTCCCGGGAGCCCAGTATTTTCTCGTATAAACGTTTTTTATAAAGAATATGGTTCGCCTACCTGGACCGCGCCCTGAGGAGAAGCGTGAGCTGGGTCACAAACCTAGGCGGATCAATGTATCTGACCCCGAGGTCGCTGCACAGCCTCATTATACCCTCATCGTTTGTCACGAGCACCGCTCCCAGCTCCCTGGCCAGCATAACGGAGTCGAAGTCAACCCTTGTATCGATCACGCCCTTCCTGGTAGCCTCCCTGTATTTCTCGCGGAGATCATGGATCGTCTTGGCCACATGGCTTCTAAGAGCCTCACGCGACAATCCCGTGGCCCCTGTCTCATAGCCCCCGTGCGCCGCCCTCCTAACCATCTCCTCGGCCACGCGCAGGCCCTTGTGAAGCCTCCGCTGCACCTCCTCTATCCATCTCCCCATCACGTGGGCGGGTATCCTGGCCCCGTGGAGATCGGGGGCCTTTATATTGATTATGCTTAGAAGCATCTCTATGTTATCCCTGTCAACCCCGTTCCTCTCCAGGAACCCCCTCAGCTCCCCCGCGGTGCTGGGCGCCATATAGAACTGCATATCCAGCACAACCCGGGCCTTTATCAGCAACACCGCAAGCTGGTAGACCACATCGTTGAGGCTGGAGGCGTTGAAGAACCCCCTGAGCCTTGGATCAGTGACGGCGCTGGTGTCTAGCACATAGATCGTCATCGCCCACGCCATGCCCCGCCGCTAATACTTTTCTCGGCCCAACATGCCGAGGATACAGTATAAACAATTAGAGCATGCAAGCATAATAGTGCTGTGGAGCACCCCGGGCCCCGTCTCCACGGGCCTTTACGGCTGGAAGCGTGTGCACGGTTACCATTATTAGCCGGGGCGCGGCATGGTCTAGGATCATGTCTCCATGCGGGGTGAATGTGTCTTGGGCGACGCCGCGGAGATCGTTGCAGGGGTCCTGGGCATAGATGTGGGCGAGGCCGCGCGCCTCATGAGGAGAAGGCTGCGCGCCATGAGCTACCGGGGGCTACGCTACATTGTTTTCCGCGGAGAGACGCATGGGTTCAGGGAGGGAACCGTCATCCTTGCCGGCAGGGAGCCCGTTGTCGTCCACGGCTACCCTGCTATAAGGAGGCTCGTGCTCCTATCCTATACTGCCCGACACATGGTTGACAGGATCGTTGTCGAGGAGAAGATGAACGGCTACAACACCAGGGTCGTGTACTATGAGGGAGAAGTCTACGCTATCACGCGGGGAGGCTACATATGCCCGTACACGACCGCCAGGATAAGGAGGATGTATGGCGACAAGCTGAGGAGGCTCGGGGAGGAGAACCCGGGCGTCGTGTTAGCTGGAGAGGTCGTGGGGCTCGAGAACCCCTATGTACCAGTATATTACCCGGAGGCCCCCGGCTTCGACTACTTCGTGTTCGACGCGTTCAGGGGGGACAAGCCCCTCCCCCTCCGCGAGAGAGACAGGCTTGTCTCAGAGTACGGCCTGAGGAGGGTCAGGATCCTGGGCGTGATCGATAAGTGGGATAACGAGTCTCTCAGACGCTTCATAGAGCTGATAGAGGCCGAGGGCAGAGAGGGCATAGTCATAAAGGATCCCGAGTACAGGGTCCCGCCCCTCAAGTACACCACGGTATCCACCAACATAGGCGACATAGAGGAGGGGATGAGGTATCCCTTCGATGAGGGGAAAGGATACCTTTTCCCACGCATAGTGAGGCTCCTGGCCCAGGGCTACGAGGAGGACTGGAGGGGCGAGAAGCTGGAGGAGATCGCCAAGAGGCTCGGCATGGCCATACTCCGCCCAGCCCTCGAGACGCTGAGGAAGAGGGCTGAGGGCGGCCTGGTGGCCGCGGAGTACAGGCTGGTGTTCCCGGACGAACAGGTTCTCGGCGAGTTCCTAGAGTACATGAGGAGCCTGGGCGTGGACATAGTTGCCTCGATAATAGGGTCGACGGAAGAAGGACTGGCCGCCAGGATCATGAAGATCAAGGAGACTCATGACGAGTACACGCGCCTCCTAAAGACCGGTATAAGCCCCCTAGACTAGGGATGCCGCGGCGTAACGCGTCTAACTATATAAGCATAGAGAGAGATGATATACATGTGGTGCAGGCCTCTTGTCGGAGCAGGAGAGCGCGGGGGAGGCCGGCGAGGAGTACGGGGCCGCCAGCCCTCTCCCATTAATAGTCGTGTTCGGGATAGGGATTGGATTAATAGTTTTCCTGCTCCTCTTCCTCTACGTGCTCCCCTCGCAGCCCGTGCACCGGCTCGACGTATCGGTTGAGAACGCGTCCATAAACATAGTGCGCGTAGGCAACAACACGTATACAGTCTACATAGAGTTCGCTTTGACAAACCATATGAGTACGCGGAGCATTATGTTGAACAGGATCATAATCGACGACAAGGACTATATGATGCCATCCAACACCATAGGGCCCGGGGAGACCCGTGTCTTCAATATGACACTATACAGGGAGACGAGCAGGCCGCCCCGGTGGAGCGGTGAGAAAAAAGTCGTCTTCGAATACATATACCTGGACAACGGCGAGATCCATAGAGCAGAGTATAACGTGAGGGTTGTGAGGCGCTAGAGCAGCTTCTCGCGGAGCGCTATATACTCCTCCATTATCCTGTCCCCCGTACTCGTACCTATCCTGGCCGCCCCGGCCGCCACCAGCGCCGCCGCGTCAAGGGCATGCCTTATACCGCCCGCCGCCTTCACCTTGACGCGGCCCCCCGAGGCCTCTGCGAGAAGCGCCACATCGTGCACCGTAGCCCCTCCGGCAAGGAACCCTGTGCTCGTCTTCACGAAGTCCGCGCCGGACTCCGCTACAAGCCGCGTAGCCTCAGCCTTCTCCTCGTCGCTTAGCAGGCCCGTCTCTATGATCACCTTAACCGCCCTCACGCCCCTACGCCTCGCCTCCTCTACAACAGCCCTCATATCCTCGAGAACCGCGCCGCGGCGACCGCTCTTGAACAAGCTTATATTCATAACCATGTCGACCTCCACAGCCCCCTTCTCAGCCGCAAGCCTGGTCTCGAGAACCTTTGCCTCGGTGAAGCTGGAGCCCAGGGGGAACCCGATCACGGTGCAGAGGGGCACCGTGTTCCCCGCGATCTCGCGTACGGCGTCGAGCAGGCTCTGCGACACCATGAGGCATGCGAAGCCGTAGCGCCGTGTGTCCTCAACGTATTTCTCGAGAAGCCGTGTATCCGCGGCGGGCTTGAGGAGAGTATGATCTATGAGCTTCGCGAAGCTCCCCGGATCCATTTTCTCCAAGAAAACCCTGATCCAGTCACCGCCTAGGGCCGTGGACGACACAGCCACACCACCTCTGGTAGACATATTATTATTGAATACTCTATGCCCGTCGCCTACAATAAATATGAGGGATCCGGGAAAGCGGCGACGTGATCCTAGAGGACCCTGCCTCTCCACAGGATTCTCCCGCCGCGCGCCGCCCGCGCCGCTCCGGCGGATAGGATCATTCCCGCCAACGGGGCCGCGACGGCGTAGAGGAAGCTATACCTGTTCTGCAAGGCCCCGGATCGCATGGCCGTTGCCTGGGGGATGTATTGGGCCGCGGCGAGGAGCGCGGGGAACAGGGACCCGGTGTGGGCGGCGTATAATGCCTCGACGATGGGGAGGTAGAAGGATATCGCGGTTAGGATTGAGGCGGCGAATAGTTTTCCCCTACGCGTCCTAAGTATACGGGACAGCGCCTCCACGGTCTCCCTTATACCACCATACCACTCGGTCTCCACGAGATCCGGGCCCCATATAACGGTTATCCTCTTACCCATTCTCTTCGCGATCCTGGCGAGCGCCTTGTCCTCTACGAGCTCGTTTCTCACCGCGGCGGGGCCGCCGAGCCCCATGTACGTCGCGCGCTCCACCGCCCAGCAGCATCCATAGAACCATGCCAGGCTCCTGCGGGGATCAAGGGCCTTGTCGAATCCCAGGAAGGCGTGGGAGAAGCCTGTTAGCAGGGTCTCGGCTAGGCGGCATCTCCTCGTTGGACACGAGAACCTGGGGGCTATTGAGGCTATACCGTGCGTGGCCTCTGCGCAGCCGGCCAGGATCGATAAGGCTCTCTCGTCGAGGAGCCTGGTGTCCGCGTCTATGAGGACGAGTATCCCGCCGCTCGACGCGCTGAGCCCGAGGCTGTATAGATACGGCTTCGGCGCCCAGCCCGCCGGGATCTCCTTGTTCCTTATGATGCGTAGGGGTAGGAGGGCGGCGTATTCCTCGGCGGCCCCCACGGTATCGTCGCGCGAGTCATCGTCTATGACTATGACGTCTCTAAGCCTGGCATCCTTCTGCCGCGTCAGGCTCTCCAGGAGCCGTGGAAGAGTCTCGGCCGCGTTCCTCGCCGGTATGATCACTGATACCGGGGCGCGGGGCCTGTGTACGCATCTCCTCCTGTTCTCTACGAGCACGCGCACGCTATTATTAGATGATGACGCGGCGGCGGCCCATACCGCGGCGTTGGCTATGGAGAGCGCGTGGAGGAGTAGCGGGGCCGCGGCCGTCAAGGCTTTTCTCCATCCTCTCCCTCAAGCCTCCTTATCTCGGCTAGTATGTCTAGGTATGATGTGGCGCAGGGGCTTGGATCCCCTGGCCGGCACCCGGTTCTCCACCCATAATATATTGTCTTCAGCCCAGCTCTACGGGCCGGCCTAATGTCTTGTTCAACGCTATCCCCTATATGTATGATCGATGACGGCTCCACGCCGAGGAGATCGGATAGCTCCCTGTAGAAAGATGGATCGCTCTTGGGGATCCCCACGAGCTGTGTACTATACACCAGGCTGAAGTAGCCGGAGGCATTGTTTATCTCAAGTATGCGGAGAGCAAGGTCATGGGCCCATGTAGCGGTCGTTAATACCAGGGTGTAGCCGCTACCATGTAGGAGCTCGACAAGCCTGCGGGCGTCGCCGGGCATGGTGAAATACGAGGCCCTTCTCTCAATAAAAGCCCTGTACAGCTCCTCTAGTAGGACATGGTTCACCCGCACCCCTAGGCGGCGGAGGGTCTTGAGCAATATATATTTGTGCCAGAGCTCTCTCCGCGGCCCCATCCCCCTTATCCTGCAGGCCTCCTCGAGATACTTCTCCGCCAGCCTCCGGGGATCAATGCCAAGCTCCAAGCCCTTGCCGCGGAGAAGCCTCAGCACAGCCTCAAGGCTGCGATCAAGTGTTGTACGCGGCGAACCCTTCTCACAGCCGGGCTCCCAGAACAACGTGCACGCCATATCGAAGCTTATAACGGGCCCACGATACGCCGCGCCGCTACCCGGAGGCATTCTCCCCACCCTCGCCGGCTCCTCCGTAAACTATCACGTTGACAAGTATCCGGTGCTCCTTAACCCCTATCCTATCCGCGACAACCCTGACTAGATCCGGTGCCTCCACATCCCTTATAGAGCCTGTCGATGCGTCTATAATGTTTAGATGCGGCCTCCTGTTAGCCTCGATCCTCGTCTTCCCCATCCAGTCGAACAGCTTTATGAGGCCTAGTTCCTCGAGCCTCTTAATAGTCGAGTATACTGTTGAGAAGCTTATCGTGGGCATAACGGCCTGGGCGGCTGAATAGATCCTGTTTATAGATGGGTGCTCGTCGGCGTAGCGTATAATGGCGCGCACTATTATTATTCTCTGCGGAGTCATCTTCATCCCCGATCTCCTCAGCTTCTCCAGGAACTCGTGCTCGCTGATCATCAACTCTTCCCCTGCCGAGTGCTTGTCGATGCAATGAGCGCCCGGCGGCTGTCTACATCGTCATAATAGCCTTAGGGCTTTAATTAAGATATAATCACGGCCGCCCGCCCCACGTTATCCGAAAACATTATTAATTAGTAGTAATAATTATTTCTAATTAGAAATAGGTTCTATTGGAGGCGGTGTCTCCATGGCTAGGAAAAACGTAGAGCTACTAAGGCAAGCGGGCATAGATGTCGACAAGCTTGTTGATATGCTTGTGAAGGCCGCTGCCGCGGAGTTCACGACATACTATTACTACACAATACTCAGAAACCATGCCTCCGGCCTAGAGGGAGAAGCTATCAAGGAGATAATAGAGGACGCGAGGATAGAGGACAGGAACCACTTCGAGGCACTTGTGCCGCGCATATATGAGCTCGGCGGATCCCTTCCAAACAACCTCGCCGAGTTCATTGCGAAAGCCGCATGCATGGATGCCAGGCTCCCAGAGAACCCTACTATAGAGAATATATTGAAGGTTCTTCTAGAAGCCGAGAGATGCGCCGTCGGGGTCTACACGGAGATATGCAGGTACACTCATGGAAGAGATCCCAGGACATACGACTTAGCCCTAGCAATACTCCACGAGGAAATAGAGCATGAGGCATGGTTCGAGGAGCTCCTCACAGGCAAGCCCTCCGGCCACTATAAGAGAAGACGCCCCGGAGAAAGCCCGTATGTATCCAAGTTCCTCCACACCTAGCGTCCCAGGGAAAAGCTGCTAGAAACCACGAGCGCATAATGCTTCTATAAACCAGCCGCCAAGACCATTGTCTCCTACACACACCACGCCTTTTTTTCGGAGAAGACTTCTGTTCCCTGAGCCCCCTTATGGTATTGCTTAAAGCCTATGGCCGCGGCTATCCCTTTATCCTCGGCCTTGGGAGGCATCCTCTGCAGAGTGCTTTTATCTTGTCGTCGGCCGAGCACTCGATGCATCTAGGGGTTGAGCATTTTAGGGGTATGTAGAGGTTTCCGGGTATTCTGCCGTAGCTTATGCTGTACTCCTGTATCCCTCTTTTCCTGAAGAAGTGCTCGAGGGTGACTATGATCTCTGCGGTCGACGAGG
>JALVHX010000156.1 GCA_027028805.1 Desulfurococcales archaeon
TGGCGGAGACCATGGTGGAGAAGCTCCGAGGCCCCGAGGACTGGGTTCTAGAGGACTAGTGGCTGAGGAGTTAATGGGTGAAGGCTATGGGCGGAGCAGACACCATATATGATCCATACACCCACTATGCCCTGCAAGCGGCCAGGAACGCCTCCACGGTGCTCGCGGAGCTGGGGATCAACGCCTCCCCCGACGAGCTCCTCCAGCTCATAGCGGAGCCCCCGGATCCGAGGCTCGGGGATCTAGGGCTCCCGCTTTTCCGCTACGCCCGTGTAGCGGGGAAGAGGCCTGACGAGCTCGCAAGGCTTGTCGCGGAGAAACACGGGCGCCGCGGATCCCTTGCAGCGGAGGCCGCGGGGGGCTATGTTAACTTCAGGATAGACACCGTGGATCTCGCGGAGACGGTGCTAAAGCTGGCGGGCCGGCCCGGCTACGGCTACAACCCTGCCGAGAAACCCTTGAGGATAGTAGTAGAGCACACCAGCGCCAACCCTATACACCCCCTCCACATAGGGCATGCCCGCAACACCGCGCTAGGAGACGCATTGGCCAGGATACTCTCCAACAGGGGCCACTGGGTTCAGACACGCTACTATGTGGACGATACGGGGCGCCAGGTGGCCGTCCTCGCCTACGGCTACCGGCTCCTCGGCGAGCCAGAGCCACCCGTGGACGCTAAGCCCGATGAGTGGCTCGGACACATCTACGCGTTAACGAATCTCCTGATAGAGCTCCGCGGCGTAAGGGCCAGGGTGGCGGAGATCGAGGAGAGGGCTAGGCGTGGGGGAGAAGAAGAGGCCGAGGAATACAGGAGGCTTGTGGAGCGCCAGGACAGGCTGGCCGCAGACATCGGGAGGCTGTGGCCGCGTGTCGGCAAAGACGTCTTCGACAGGCTCGCGGAGGCGATAATGGGTTCACCCCGGGATCCCGAGGAGGAGATAAAGAGGATAATGGCGGCCTATGAGCGCGGCGAGGACTGGGCTAAGAGGCTTGTGGGCAGGGTCGTGGAGCTCGCGTTGAAGGGGATAAGGATGACCCTGGATAAACTGGGCGTGCGCTTCGATAAATGGGATTATGAGAGCATGCTTGTCTGGAGCGGTCTCGTCGACAAGGTGATCGCCGAGGCCCGGCGCAGCCCATACTACACGATCTATAAGGGCGCTGAGGCGATAGATACCTCCAGGCTCGCACGCGACAAGGAGATCCGTCGGAGACTCGGGATAACGCTGGGCGGAGACATACCGCCCCTCATACTGAGGCGTAGCGACGGCACAACCCTCTACACCACCAAGGATATAGCCTACACGATCTATAAGTTCCGCGACGCCTCCGCCGACAAGGTGATAAACGTTATAGGTGGAGAACAGAGGCTCCCCCAGGCCCAGGTGAAGCTGGCCCTCTACGCCCTCGGATACAGGAGGGAGGCGGAGAACCTTGTCACGTATATATATGAGATGGTGACGGTTCCCGGGCACAAGATGAGCTCCCGGCGCGGGAGAATAATAACTCTCGACTGGCTGCTCGACCAGCTATATGCGAGGGCGCGCGAGGAGGTTGAGGAGAGGAGACCGGATCTCTCTGAGAGAGAAAAAGACGCGATCGCGTGGAGCATGGCGAAGGCGGCTCTACGCTACCAGATGGTGTCGGTGGCCCCTCTCCGGCCCATAAGCTTCAGCTTCGAGAAAGCGCTCAGCCTCAAAGAAAACAGCGCCCCCTATCTCCTCTACACATATGTAAGGGCCAGGAGCGTGCTGAGAAAAGCCGGGGAGACCCCGGTGCTTAGGACAGACAAGATACCGGATCCCGAGAGAAGGCTTATATGGCTCATAGCGAAATATCCTCGCGCCGCAGCAGAGGCCGCGGACGACCTGGCCCCCGAGAAGCTCGCCAACCACCTCGTGCTAATAGCCGACGCCTACAACGAGTTCTACGACAAGTACCCTATACTGAGAGAGCCCGATGAGAGCCTGCGCAGCCTCCGCCTCCACATAACCCTGGCCGTATCCAACGTGGTGAGGCATGGACTAGGCCTCCTAGGCATACAGGTCGTCGAGAAAATATAGAGACAGCCGATCCCGCGCCCCCTGTCGCGTGGCCGGGGGCGTTGTTTAAACACTTTGCTTAATATATAATGAAACACGAGCCTGTCTTCTAGAGGAGGCGGGGATGATAAAAATAGAGGTGTATCCGTGATGCATATGGGACACGTGTTTCTACTAGCTCTTCTCCTCTCATTGCCCATGATCCCTGGGTCGCCGGCCTCGGGCTCCCCTGCAACCTATTCATTATCAGTACACCTTACAGGCCTTGTCTATAACTATACGCAGATAGTTGTGGTCGACGAGGATCTCCGGGCCGCGGCCGTGATCAATGTATATGGGGGCGGCTCGGAGGCCTCGGTGGCCCTCCCCCGCGGAGAATACATAGTCCTAGCCGCCAGCTTTAACTCGACCAGCCGCTACTGGTGGAGTGCTAGGCAGGCGAGCATAGGCTACGCATACGTGGATCTCGCGGGGGACTCATCGGTGGCTGTCGACATGAGGAGCATTGATTCCCTCGAGAAACGCGCGGTCGAGATCCACGTGTACTATGTTAATGGATCACCGGTCAAGGGTGCATGGGTCTCCGCCTACACGCCCTACCTATGGCTCCCCTACCGCGAGGGCCTCAGGCTCTACGGGCACACGGGCGGAAACGGCACGGCACGCCTCACCCTCTATGATATACCATACATAGTGGCCGCGTACAAGTGGATATGGCTGGACATAGACGAGGAGCTGAACAAGACGGTTGAGGTAGGCGGCGAAAACTATACGCTTAGATGCAGGTGCGGCGGCGGAATAAGGCTGTATGGAAAAACAATACTCGACCCCTCGGCAGGAGCCGCCAATATAACGCTCCACATAGTCAAAGAGTACCGGCCAGTCTACCCCATATACCCGGTCTACTACGGCCCAGGCATCAGGGTCTCCCAGTACGCCGGCGAAGAAGCAGGCGGCGGGCCAGGGTATTCTCCACAACCCTACCAGCCCATCCATGCCGAGAACCCGTCGGGCCAGGGGATCCAGCCACCCTATCCATACACCCCGCAATACCCCCTGCTCACGGCGGAGCCATATACAGGTATAAGCCATGGAGGAGAAGCAGGGAACAACACAGGTAGCGTGAACGAGACGGAGAGAACCGGGGGCGCCGGCCCCGGGGAAAACACGGGTACGGCCGGCCGGCCAGCCATACCCGTCGAGTCCGCGATAATATTGTCGGCCGGCATAATAATAGCGGCGGCGATCATATCGACGGCGATCCTATTCATACGCCGCCCCGCAGCGGGCTAGAAGCCCCTAATGATCCCCTAGAGCGCCTCGGCTCCTCCACTATTTTTGCCCCCTAATTATATCCATCCAATGCTCTCTATGTTGGGTCATGGAGCCGCTGTATCCTATGCCTCATAATACGGTTTCGTTGGACCCAGCCTGTTCTCCGAGACGATGGGTTAACATAGGGTGTCCGGTGTCGGTG
>JALVHX010000157.1 GCA_027028805.1 Desulfurococcales archaeon
CTTCAACACCTACCTGTTATCAGGGCCCCCGGGCCTCGACACGCCGAGATACATGGGCGTAGCCGCCAGCAACACGACAATACCCCTGAGCCCCGGAGCCTACGTGTTCACGCCCATGGTAAACATAGAGTGGAGCGGCGGATGCGCCCCGGCACAGCTCGATGCCGAGGTAACCGGGGCCACCGTGCTCAACTACACCCCGGCTATCCCCCTAGCATCCCTCACAATAGCCCTGGTCACGGACAACACATCCATACCCGCCGCCTACACCGCGCTGATACACGGCTCCACAGTGTGCGGAGAACTATACGAGACAAGCATACCGGTCAACACACCCATCCTCCTGCCCCCGGGAAACTATACCGTGGCCGTCCCAGGCATAGCCTACGCGTCGCCCCAGGGAGCCATAGGCCTCGGCGAAGGCTCCGAGACGCTGTATGAGATAAACGTGTCCCTCATAAACCTGAGGATCACCGATCCCTCCGGCCGCCCCGTCGAGGACGCCGTGGTGAGGCTCATAAACAACGCGAACGGGATAACCGTGGAGGCGAGGCTGGGTAGCGGGGGCGAGGCAACCCTATATCTTGCACCCGGCAACTACACCGTCGAGCTGGCCGCGTACAGGTCGAGGTACCAGTGGAGAAACATAGAGGTGGAGCCGGGAACATACAGGCTCAACCTATCCCTAGGCGACGCGGAGGAGGTTGACGAGGAGATCAGGCTGGGAGAGATAAGGTTTGTTCTCAACGGGTACCTTGGCGGAGGATACCTCGCCATAGACGAGATAAAGCTGTTCAGGATAAACGCGTCGCACACATACCTCTACGCGTCAATAGAGATGAACAATACTCATGGAGAGCCGCGCATAGAGGCTCCCCCGGGCACCTATAGAGCCGAGATATACGCGGCCTCCACGCTCATAACGGTTATAGACGATATAGATGTGGGAGGCCCCGTAACCGTAACAGTGCCGATCAACATATCCTATATAAGGATACAGGTATCCAGCAACGGGAACCCGGTGGCTGGAGCCCCGGTCTTCATAGAGTCGACGAGCCACGGGCTCCTCGGCGTATGGGTGACGAACACCTATGGATACGTCACCGTGGCGGTGCCCAGCGGAGACTATATCGTATACGCCTACACCGCCGGGGGAGAAGACGTCGACTACGCAACAGTATCCGCGACAACGCCATCGGCTACATATAATGTAGGCCTAGAGATAGAGGCCGGCACCCTGATCATACATGTATACTACAACGACACAGGCCTCCCAGGAGTAGCCGTGAGGATCGGCGACCACGTCGTAGAGACAGGCATGGACGGCTACGCTAGGATAGCGCTGTATCCGGGAACATATAGCGTGACACTCCCCTACAACTCATCCAGCACATACACTGTCACAGTAAACCAGGGCGAGACAACGAGCCTAGAGATAGAGCTCCACAGGCTCATCGTAGACCTACCGATAAACGAGCCCTACGACGCCTACGCAGACATCGACGTAGTCGTTGACGCGGACACGGGCCCCGCAGTGATCACCAGGAGGGTGGGCGTGAACAGCCGCGCCGTCTTCTACCTAGACAACGGGACCTATACAGTAGCCATCCATACAGCCACCGGGACGCATCAGGAGAGCGTTGCGGTAGACGGAGACACCGTCTACACGGCCCCCCTCTCGCTGATCGCGGCCAGGATAAACACGGCTTACCCTGTCCACGGATTCTACCTGGTGGTCGTGGACGAGGACGAGGGGGAGACAAGCTACATCTATGTACAGGGAACAACGAGGCCGTGGTCCTGGCGCACCGTGGCGTTGCTGGTGGAGCCCGGAACCTATAGCGTTAGGCTCGCAGGCTACCACTACGGCGACGACGCATACACCGGCGGCCCCGGCGGCCTCACGGGCTACGGGGACTCCGCGGGAACACTGAGCCTCGGGCCGGGCGACGCGTTGCTGGCGGAGTTCAATTTATCGGGGATAGCTGTTCTCAACACCGAGTACTGCGGCCCCGTCAAGATATATGTATACGACTCCGGCTCCCGCCACTACTACGCCGAGATAAACGAGTCCACGAGATACATCGGGCTGAGCAGGGGCTACTATCTAATAGAGCTACCCAACGGGAACACGATAGGCCCCCTCTACCTAGACGGCGTCCACGAGCTCGTATTCCAGTGCAGTAGGCTGGCCGTGGAGCTGAAGGGGCCTAGTGGAGAGCCTGTGCAGGGAGCACGCGTTATCATTGTAAACGCGAACGGGACACGGGTAGCCGAGGGATACACTGGGCCGGACGGCGTATACGGGGCCGCGCTCCTCAACGGAACCTACACAATAGTGTTGCCGGGGGCAAACACCCTATACGACCCCTACAGCCTCTCCCTCACCAACTACACCATGCTCGGCGACGGGTTCTCGGCGGAGCTCTATGTCTCCGGCAACACGACGTATACCATAACACTATCCCGCGTAACAGTATCCGTGTCAACGGGCACCATCCCGGTGGACGATGTCATGGTCGTGATGTATAGCGGCGACCGCCCTGTGGCCGCGAGGCTGACCAGCGGCGGCTCAACGGTGTTCTACGCCGTGCCCGGGAACTACACGTTCTATATAAGAGGCGTGGACTATGCATGGGGGGTAAACACTTATCTAGGCCTAGGCTACGAGGAATACGCGGCCGGCCGCGGAGACTATGTGGGTAGCCTACAGCTCGGATACGGCGAGGAAGCCTCCCTGTCCTATACATCCATGGCCATCCTAGAGATCAACGCCAGGCTCGCCGGCGACGGCCCGGTGGAGCACACATACACGGCATCCTATCCGCCCAGGGAGACGGTGTTCGCCTCAGGCACGGGGCCGGCGACAATAGCCGTGACGCCTGGAGAATACCTGGTCGAGTACGGCGTGCCGGGATGCGCCGCTACCGCGGAGAGGCTTGTCAACGTAACGGGGCCCGGAACATACTCCGCGGAGCTTGTCCTCCGATCATACAATGTCCTGGTCAACGTCCCCCATGCCCCGGAGGCGCCTACAAGCATACTGCTGAGAATATACACCGGCTACGCTTCCCCCTCGAACCCCGGCTCCCTCTACGCCGAGATAGCCGTGGCCGCTAACCAGACATGCACACTATACCTCCCCGCCGAGCACAACTACACATTCGTGGTGCCGGGACCATATAGTGATGGTACAGGCATGCGCGAGGGATACGGCCGCGGCGCCGCGGCGACTCCGGCGGAGAACCAGAGCCTGGTGGTCTTCAACGTCTCAGTTCTGCTCCTGAGAATAGTTACCGGGGACGGCTATTATCTAGGCGGGATCAACGCCACCATAGCTCTCCCCGGATACACCGGGGTCTCCGAGACAACCAATGCGAGCGGATACGCGGTCTACACTGTGACTCCCGGCGAGTACCAGCTATACATACCCATGCTCCACAGCCTCCCAGTAGCCACTATAACGGTTACAGGGCTCCTAGAAACACGTGTCTATACAGTAG
>JALVHX010000158.1 GCA_027028805.1 Desulfurococcales archaeon
CATTTCGTGATCGCGGCTAGGCTTGTATAGCTCCTTGTTTCCTCGTTGCATTTCTTTTCTCCCAGGTCGAGGTTTATCGTGTATTTTACCTCGTTCCATGAGAAGGGGTTGCCCCAGGGGGCTAGTACGAGTGTGTATTTCTCCAAGACCTGGTTCACCTATTCTTTACACCACTTCCAATTCTTTTCTGTTGCTACATGGTTCTGTTATATTCTTTAAGCATAACTAGGAGTATAAAAACATTATTATCTATCGATATATAGATCAAAACAGAGTATCCATGATAGGGGGTTGTCGTGTAATTTAAGTCTTGAATCATTAACTTGTATGCTGGCACAGGTAGCAATAATTAGGGTCAAGCCCGGAGGGGCTTTGTCGCTGGATCCTTGTTTTATGCTATGAAGCGGTATCTGCTCCTGCCGTGTTTCGAGACGAGTGCCTCGTATTCTCGTCTCCTGAGAACAGTTACTATCTCGTATTCGTCGCCGTGGATCGCGTATACTACTGCGTGGCCTCTCGGCGAGACCGCTATATATAGGTCTCTCCACCTGTCATACATGTATTGTACAGGGTTCTCGATGGCCTCGACAACCTCGTCGAACCCTATACCCCTCTCCCTCATCCTCTCCTCCGCGTGCCTGCTGAGCCTCAGCCTCCAGGGGCCTATCCGCCGCCTGTCCCCGGCCGCGGCGCCCCCGCCTGCTCCCCATTCCATGGCGCAGGCTCCTCCATAGAAAGAGGCGGGCGTGCACGGCTATATAGGTTCCACGCCATATCTATTACGTGTTACCGGCTAGAGGGGGTGGCTGGAGGGGTGTCGCGCATAGATGTAAGGATATATGCCGTGGAGATCCCCATGCCCAAGGACGCCAACGTGATCATTGGGAGAAGCCACTTCATCAAGACAGTTGAGGACATACACGAGGCCCTGGTCAACACGGTGCCGGGGATCAGGTATGGGCTGGCGTTCCTCGAGGCCAGCGGGAAGAGATTAATAAGGTTTGATGGAAACGACGAGGAGCTGGTGGAGGCCGCCATCGAGGCGGCGAAGAGGATCGCGGGAGGCCACTACTTCGTCCTCTACATAAGAAACGCGTACCCGATAAACGTGCTCGAGAGGCTGCGCCACGTCCCAGAGGTCGTGGAGCTGTTGGCGGCGACCGCGAACCCGGTGCAGGTTATAATAGGCGAGACAGGGCAGGGGAGAGCAATACTCGGCATAGTAGACGGCTACCCGCCCCTCGGAGTCGAGACCGAGGAGGATAAGCGGGAGCGCCACGAGTTCCTCCGCAGAATAGGCTACAAGAAATAATAGGGGACATCGAGGGGATAAGGGGAGGAAAAATAGGTGAAAACAAGGGGATAGAGGGGGTTTTCGCGAAGCCCCCAGGGTGTTTCCCGGGTTTTTGTCTCGGCTTCTACTTTTTCTGCTTCGCTAACAGGTCTTCGACGGCCTTCTTTATCCTCTCGGCTCCCTCCTCTATTACCTCGAAGCTTGTGGCGAAGCTGAAGCGTATGTATCCTTCTCCAGCCTTGTCGGGGAACGCTGTGCCGGGGAGTATTACGACGTGGTAGTTCTCTATTATGTAGTCGACGAACTGCTCCGTCGTCATGCCTGTCTCGTCTAGGAGCTTCTTTATCCTGGGGAACATGTAGAATGCTCCCTTGCTGGGCCATACCTCGAAGCCGGGTATCTCGCGGAGCTTCTCGGCCAGCAGTGTGCGGCGTTTCTCGAAGAGCTTCACCATCTCCTTGACGGGCTCCCAGGGGCCGCGGAGAGCCGCTACTCCTCCCTTCTGGGCGAAGCTGACGGGACAGCTCCATATGTTTACGGCGAGCCTTGTCAGCCTCTGGGCAACCTCTTCTCTCACCACGAGGTAGCCGAGCCTCCACCCTGTCATCGAGAATGTTTTGCTGAACCCGTTGGTGTAGAGGACATAGTCTCTCCAGTCGGGGAAGCTCATGAAGCTCTTGAATGGCGCGTTGTCGTAGATGAAGTTGTCATAGATCTCGTCGGCGAGTATGGTTATCTTCTTCTCCCTCGCTATCTCCATTATCTGCTCTATCTGCTCCGGCTTGTAGAGGGCGCCGGTCGGGTTCTGGGGGTTGTTTATCACTATCATCTTCGTCCGGGGCCCGATCGCCTCCTCTATCTTCTCTATGTCGAGCGCGAAGCCCTCCTCGGGCCCCAGGAACTTTATGGGCACGAACTTCCTCTTTATCCCCAGGAACTTGGCTACCTCCGGGTACGCCGGGTAGCTGGGCTCGGGCACGATTATCTCGTCGCCGGGCTCGAGGTAACTGCTCACCGCCAGGAATATTGCTCCCTTGCCTCCCGGAGTAACGATCACCTCGCTCGGCTTTACATCGCTCCCATAGCGCTCGTTGAGATAATCAGCTATAGCCTCCCTTAGCTCCGGTATACCGGGCGTCTCGGTGTAGCCGGTGAACTTCTCCTCGAGAGCCTTTATAGCGGCCTGTATTATGTGGTCGGGCGTCGGTATATCCGGCTGGCCTATCCCGAAGCTCAACACCTTGTGGCCGCGCGCGGCCAGCTCCCTGCCCTTCGCTATATACGCGAAGGCCTGCTCCCCGAGAAGCTCTGGTATAACGCTCCTATACCTTAACGAGGGCGGCGTAGACATACATTATCCCCCGCGTGGCTAGCGGTAGCTGTGCGTGTATATACCCGTATATGTTATATAAATATTGGCCGCCGAGAAGCCCCCGGGGCAGACAATGGGTATTTAGGGAGCAAACTCTGAAACTATAAGTAGCCCGGCCCGGCTCAGCCACCTATCCCGCCGCGCCACGGGGTACGAGGCGTTATGCCGCGGAGGAAGGATATAGAGAAACTGATATTCCCCCTGATACTGATCATATGGCTCCCCGCAATGGCTCTCCTGACATTCATGATTATACGTAGCCTGAGCGATGCCCGCCTCGTCTTCATATACTCGATCCTCGACGTAGTGTTATCCTTCGCCGCCGGCGTATCAATGGCGTATGTAGAGAAGAAGTACATGGCTTTCTCCGCGTTCCGCGCGGAGCTGAGAAGGATCTTCAAGTCCAAGGAGATAGAGCCGGGCAGGGGATCGGCTAAGAGGAAGAAGGATTTCCTAGGCCTCAAAGCGATCATTGAGAGGCTCGCTTTCCAGGCCGATAGGCCCGTCAACATTGTTGAGCTCGCCGGCAACGCGTCCTATAAGATAATAATAAGCATATCGCTCCTAATGGTGGCTGTCGTCCTCCTAGCCCTCCAGAGATACCAGCTCTACCACTACGGCTACTCCCCGATCACGACACTGCACGTGGCCATAGTGCTCGTGGCCGCGCTAGCGATGGCGCCCCTGGAGCTCCTCTCCCTAAAGCTCTATGCCTCCGCGAGGGCCTCGAGGCTTGAGAGAGAGCTCCCATTCATATCCGTCTTCCTCACAATGACCGCGAGCCTCGGGCTCCCGCTCACCTCGGCCCTCAGCATGCTCAAGGAGTCCAGGCTCTTC
>JALVHX010000159.1 GCA_027028805.1 Desulfurococcales archaeon
TCCAGGCCCGAGACAACAATAACTGTCCACGACACACGCTCCAAGATAAGAAAGAAGATAAGGAAAGCGTTCTGCCCCCCGAAAAGCGTGATAGAGCACACGGTCTATAGGGAGCGGGACGGGAAACAGGAGGAGATGACGATAAGGCTGGAGAACCCTGTCCTCGTATATATAAAAGAGATAGTGTTCAGGACGCGTGGAGAAATAACGGTGAAGACCAGGAATGGCGAAAACAAATACACGAGCTTCGCCGACCTGGTGCGAGACTATGATGAAGGACTAATCCATCCCCTTGATCTCAAAAACGCTCTGGCAGAGGAGCTCGACAGGCTGATCGCGCCCATAAGGGAGTACTTCGAGAAAGGACCCGGGAGAAAGCTATACGAAGCCATAGTATCGGCGCAGATAACGCGCTAGATCTTCCTCTTCTCCCGAGGCATCGCCGCGGAGACCGGGGGGTGTTTTATAAACGTTTTATAAACACTATATTCAGTAGTGGGCTGAAAGTATGGGAGAGGAGCTGAGGAAGCTCATAGAGGGCGAGATATACGGCTACACGCTCTTCAAGTCCGAGGAGAGCCTCTATCCCGAGTTCCTGCCCGACAAGCTACCGCATAGGGAGCAGCAGCTGAGGGAGCTGAGCAGGTACTTCCGCCACCTCCTGTTACGCCCCGGCTCCATGTCCCAGAAAACCCTGATACTGGGGCCCGTTGGCACCGGTAAGACTTCTCTGGCAAGGCTGTTCGGGCGCTACATGGTGGATATAGCCGGCGAGAAGGGCGTGAAGCTGAGCTATGTCCATATAAACTGCCACAGGAACAGGACGCCGAACAACATAGTTGTCGAGATAGCACGCCAGCTCAACATACCCCTGCCCCAGAGAGGCCTATCATATGTCGAGATGTACAAGGCTATACTCGATATACTCGAGGACTATGATATGTATGTTATATTAACGCTAGACGAGTTCGATTACCTGGCGAGGCTCAGCTCGGACTACGTATACTTCCTCGTGCGCACATACGATGAGTACGTTGACAGGCCTAAGAGGATAAACTTTATCTTTATAACACGGGATGCCTCAAACCTATCCCTCCTAGACCATGCCACGGAGAGTTATCTCCTAAAACACATCGTTAAAGCCCCGCCGTATACCTCGAGGGAGCTATATGATATACTAAAGTATAGGGCCAGCTACGCCTTCTACGAGGGGGTCGTGGACGACGACGTGTTATGGTATATAGCGGAGTATGAGGGAAGCGATAAGGGAGGCCGGGGCAACGCGAGGCTCGCCCTAAGCATACTGCGTAAGGCCGGCAAGGCGGCTGAGAGCGAGAGGGCTCACAAGATCACTATAGAGCATGTTAGAAAAGCCATAACCGCAGAGTCCAGGGATCTCCTGGTCGTAATGGATAGGATACCGTATCTGCCCCTCCACGAGCTGATAGTTCTCTGGGCGATCGCCAGAACCCTTAGGGAGAAAGCCGTGCCCTTCGTGAAGACAGGTGATGTAGAGAAGACGTACCACATGCTCTGCGAGATACTGGGCGAGGAGCCCAGGAAGCACACCCAGTTCTACGAATACATAATGGATCTCAAGAGAATAGAGGTCATCGACGCCAGGTCTAGTGGGAAGGGGCAGCGCGGGAAAACGACTCTTATAAGCATCCCCTACGGCCCCCTGGACAGGTTTGAGCAGGCTGTGGAGGATCTCATATATAAGAAGAAGGGGATACTGAGGTGAGGACGCCGGCCCGGATAGAGAGAGGCTGGCTGAAGAACAGGGTTCTCGGCGTACTAGGGGAGTACGGAGAGCTGAATATCTCGAAGATAGCGAGGCTCGTGGGTGCACATTACAGGGTGGTTGCACGGATCCTCGAGGAGCTGGCCGAGGAGGGCTTGGTTGAGGAGAGGAGGTTTGGGAGGCTGAGGCTTTTCCGCATTAAAAAGAGCGGGTAGCTCCTCGAGGCTATTTCCTAGCATATTTCCTATAATATGCCAGGACCTCCCTGGCCTTATCCTCACCGGCCAGGAACCTTATCATCTCCTCGGTGAAGCCGTATGCGAGGGCTATGCGTGCCGCGTATTCCGGGTTCTTCGCGTTTCTGAAGATGACGCGGAGATAGGGCAGTACCTCTCTCTTAACAGTTCTCCGGGACGTGGCTAGCCTCTTGCTGAGCGCCATCGCTATACCCTCCCTTGTCTCCCTCTGCTTCTTATACTTGGCTAGAAGCTTTATCCGCTCAGGCATGGTGAACTTGGCCCACCGGTACTTGTATTGTTTCCTTGCAAACGCGACGCCGGGCCCAGCCATCTCGAAGGCGTAGCTCAGGAACTCCCAGCTCCCGGTCTTCCTTATACGCCCCATGTATACATCCGCCCTGCTCAGGGCCTCGTATGCCCTCCATATCTCCTCGGGGTCCTTGTAGTAGGTTGGTATATGCTCGTTGACCCATAGGAGCACCTGGTCATAGTCTAGGTTCGCTTGGCTCAGAGCCATCTTGGCCTGAAATATGTATTTGGCGTTGAACATGTTCCGGAGAGCATCCCATGGAGCATACTCCCTGTTCCTATAAGTGACGAGCTGCTGCACCAGTGCCCGTGTCACGCGGCCGTAGCCCTCGCCTATGGCCTGTAGATCGTTTATCGCGCTCCTCAGATCGCCCTCGCTCCTCCTAGCTATGATCCTGAGCGCCTCCTCCTCGCATTCAAGCCTCTCGGCGGCGCATATCTTCTTGAGAACATTCAATACGTGGCGCTCTGTAAGCCTATTGAACGGGATTAGGAGTGACGCGTCTCTTATCGGCTTGAGGCTCTGGCTCCACGGATCATTGGCGGTCATGACCACGGGGTACCTGGAGATCTCTATCAGCCTGAGTATGGCGTCAACGGCTCCTTGGTCCGCGCGCCCCGAGATCCCGTCGACCTCGTCGAGGAGTATTATCTTGCCGCGGGCGAAGAGGCTTCTCTGGACGGCCGCGACGCCCGCTATCCTCTCTATATCGCTTCTGCGCCGGAAGTCGCTGGCGTTCATCTCAACTATCTCTAGCCCATACTCGTGGGCAGCCGCCTCCACGAGGCTCGTCTTGCCGCATCCCGCGGGGCCGTAGAGGAGCGCGGCTTTCTTAGACGGTGTTTTACCGCTGAGCCACTGCTTCAGCCATGCGACGAACTGTGCCTTAGCCTTGTCCTGGTCTTCGACGTCGTCTATTCTCTTTGGCCTATACTTTATTATCCATGGTATGCGGCGGGCCATGGCGCCGGCATCTCCGCGGCTGCGTGGCTGTGGATTGTTTTCACGCCTTGTAGCCTAGCTTCTTGCCTATGAAGGCTAGGCGCGCTATGAAGGCGTTCAACTGGATCTCGTCGTCGGCTCCCTCTACGAGCCGGAACTGTATCTCGCCAGTATAGTCGGCTATCAGTATCTTGTATTCCTCGGGGAGCTGTATCTCTCCACTAAATATCTCGCGGTGTATTTGTTTAACTATATCGTTGCCGCTTAACCCATAGTTTATCATGAGTGTTCTGAGCCTGTTCCTGGCCTCGGTGAATTTCCCGGCGAGGGCCAGCTTGATCATCTCCCTTATCTCGTGGGGGTGGGCGAGCCCCACGACCTTGTACACGGTGTCAACGGTGACCCTGCCTATAGCGGCCGCTGCTTGGAGGATGTTTATGGCGCGCCTCATGTCTCCCTCGCTTATATCATATATTGTCTCTAGCGCGTTTTCCTCGCAGTCGACCTTCTCCTGCTCACATATCCATTTAAGCCTCGAGACAACGTCCTCCTTCTTCAGCGGCGTGAACCTGAACACTGCGCACCTGCTCTGGATGGGCTCTATTATCTTGCTGGGATAGTTGGCTATCAAGATGAACCTCGTCGTCGCGGTATACATCTCCATGAGCCTCCTGAGCGCCTGCTGGGCGTCGGCCGTCATGTTGTCGGCCTCGTCGAGGAGCACGATCTTGAACGGTATGTTTCCAGGCAACTTCGCCCGGGCGAACTCCTTCACCTTGCTACGTATAACCTCTATGCCTCTCTCATCGCTCGCGTTGAGCTCCAGCATGTAGCGGTGATAGTCTTCTCCATAGAGATCGTGTGCGAAGCAGTGGGCGGCTGTCGTCTTCCCTGTACCCGGCGGGCCTGCGAAGAGGAGGTGGGGCGCGTTCTTCTCCTCCACGAACTTCTTTAGCCTTGCAACTATCTCGTCCTGGTTAACTATCTCGTCGAGCGTGCGGGGCCTGTATTTCTCGGCCCACAGTAGCTCCGCGAGAACTCTTCTCGAACGGGCCTTCTCCTCGCTCACAATCAATCACCCATACGGGTCTCGGAGAGCCGGGGCATGGGCATGTATGGCCCCTGCTGTATAGTATGGTGTTATTGCTCCACGGTATTATTATAGTTGGGGCTCTTCTACTAAAATACCGGGTTCGGTCCAGCGGGGCCAGCGTCTTTTCTGGGAGAAAAACCTGTGTCTAGCGAGGTGTGGGGTGTTTGCCGGGCGAGGGGACTCTCCAGATGCTTCTAGTCGAGAAGGGGCTGAGTGTTGTGAGGAGAGAGTATGAGGAGCGCGGCGTTAGGGTGGTTGTACTCAGGGACACGGGGCTGATCTATAGCGGTGAGGGGCCGCTCGAGCTTCGGCGGGGTACAGAGTATACGTTGCCGAGATGGGTGGCGCTTCTTCTCGAGAGGAAAGGGTTTGTGCAGGTGAAGGATAGGGAGCTCGGGATACAGGAGCTTGCCAGGATAGCGTATAATGAGGAATCCAGCATAGGGAAGCCGAGGTTCGAGAAAATAGACCCCTTCTTCTACCACCTGGTTATCGACATGGTGCGCAGCGTCGAGGAGGAGGCCAGGAGGAACGCCGATATAAAGACTTACCAGATGCTCTACAAGTACCAGGATCTATTGACAACGATCGGTAGAACACGTATGAAGAAGATGCTCAGCCTCCTAACAATAGAGCCCGACGAGGAGATCATAGGGAGGTTCACGGAGGAGGAGAGGCTCCTCTACTACACTCTCCGCGACGCGCTCCGCAAATGGTCCTCTATGCTCGGTATCGAGAAAAACCTCTCCGCATAGAGTCCTGCATGGAGCATCACCACAGGCTTCCCCCTAGGGAGAGGCGCGTCACCTATATATTCCATGAACACCCCTATATTCACCATGCTCCCTAGGGTGGGTGCCCGGCTGTACGCCCGTGGGTCCACACGGATGGGATGAAGCCGGGTGCCTTGCGGCCGCACTTCTTTTAACCCTCCACGAGGCCCTAGATGACACGATCCCGTGAACCACGCGCATCCCTGGACCGCGCGGAGGCTGATCAGGGCTTGAACACTCGTCTACTGCTCGAGCTGTTCCTGAGATTCCTGAAGATAGGCCTGGTGGGCTTCGGGGGCGGGTGGGCAATACTCCCAATAATACAGAGGGAGATCGTCGAGGACGCTGGGTGGCTGAGCGAGGACGAGTACATGGATATAGTGGCCATAGCCGGCTCCACGCCGGGCCCCGTGGCTGTTAACGCCGCAACATATGTCGGGTTCAAGCTGGCCGGCCCGATAGGAGCCGCGGTGGCAACACTGGCCGTCGTCCTCCCCCCATTCACGATAATATCCATAATAGCCTATACCCTTACACAATACATAGCCAACAAGCTGATACAGGCACTTCTCAAAGGCCTCAAGGCCGCGGTGCTCGGCCTCATAATAATAGTGCTCTATACAACCGCCAAACAAGTATTCACAAAGACGACGGGGCTCGTGGAGACAACAATAACTCTCACGATAACAATATACGTTGTCATAGCCATAGAGGCCTTCAAAATACACCCAATAATAGCGCTCCTATCAGCGGCAACAATAGGTATAATACTCGGAGCACTACACATATGGTGAACACAAAGAGATGATGAGCTCGGGAAACCCGAGAACCCCTGTTCAATGACGAGGGTCTTGAGTGCTGAACCAAGTCCCGCTCTTATCATGAACACATTGGTTCCTATATATACCTAGCTATCAAGATCGATTTTATCCCATGATGTATAGATATAAATATAATGGGTTATTGAAAATATTTATAAAGAGGGTGGATGAGATGAGTATGAAGTATTATTTATTATTTATCGCTTTATTAATTCTTGGTTCATTACTAATAGTTGTCCCTATAACTGTGAACACGATGAATAATAAATATGCCAACTCTATGCAGGCTTCTATTTATGAGATAAGAGTAGTTAATGGAACCATTATAGCTAGGCTTAATTCGATGTTGGGTATTAAGAATATCTCTAAAACATATAGTGATGCGAATAATCGTATTATTGAACATAGTATTATACTTAGTAATGGCACCAAGATTAGGTATGTTATTTATCGGAGAACAGGGTTTGTGAAGATACGTGTATATAGAAAACTGAGGCCTGTTAGCCTTGATGATAGTATGCTCCAGGCTAGGGCGCGTTATTACCTGGGCTTGTTGACAAACAATATTTCTAATGCTGATATAGAATATGTCTTCGAGGGCATAAGGAATGGAACGAGTACAGGGACAGCGGCGGGCGGGGCCCAGAGTTATCTAGTGAAGATTGTTACCTATAAGGCGTATCTAGGCTCCGTGAGGCTGCCGCTTGACGCATATATAGGGTTGACCGGTGACGGGGAGCTCGTCTCCGCAGGCATATATGCGTTCGAGATAATACACAGTGTGCCGGTCAGAATAGTATCTCTGGATAAGGCCGAGGCGGCGAATATTATACATCTACCGCATAAATATACGGTGGACGACATAGTTAGCGTGGACGAGCCGAAATACGTGTTCCGCCCAGCCAGGAATATCAGCTGCTACAACACGGAGAACAAGGACGCTATAGTAGCCGTACCAATCGTTAACGTGAAGACAAGCGACGGACTAATACACCAGATATGCATAGTTGAGGGACACGTAGAGGAGCTATCATACATTGAAGTGGTCACAACGGATTCCTCTAGTCCGGCAGCATCATCCTCAGCCGATGATACCAATAAAGCTAATATCGATACGATGCTGACAGCATCGGCGGTATTTATAATCGCTGTGGTTGCCGCCGCAGCAGTTGTTCTCAACCAGAAAATAGGGAAATAATCTAATTAGATTAGAAAGATTAGAATATTTTTTTAAATATAATAATTATTTCTTGTTTATGTATCATTTTTATATACAGTATTTTATGGTATTGGTGTGGGATGCTGGTGGGATTTTAATATTGTCTCCTTTGTTGTTTGAATTTCTATATCTTTTTTCTGGTTCTCTGAAGGTAACTTTTATTAGGTTAACTATTGAGATTGTGTCTTGAGCTCTGGGCCCCTCTGTTGAGCGGCCCGTCTCTCCCCCGGGGCTGGTGGAGGGTGTTGCTATGGTGCTTGACGGCTATACGGCGGCTTATTTGGCCGCGTTGGCGCCGTTTATAGCGGTTTCCGCCGCCTTCGTCACGCCTCTCCTCTCTAGCCTCTTCCGGCGGCCTCAGCGTTTCGCCTTCGTGTTCTCCGAGACGGTGCTTCTCGTAAACGCCTTGTTCACCACGCTTGTATTCTACTATGTTTATCGCCGAGACGTGTTCCCCGTGTACATGTTTGCGGGTTTCCCGCCGCCGCTCGGTATAGTTTACGAGGTGGATTACCTGGGCGCTTTTATGGGGCTTCTCGTGGGCCTCGTGTTCCCGCTCGTCAACATAGCATCCTATAGATATCTGGACTCCGTGTCTAAGCATAACGAGTGGTATTACGCCATATTCCTAGGCCTCGAGGCGGGTCTTCTCGGAATGGCTTACACAGGGGATCTCTTCAACCTCTTCGTCATGCTGGAGGTGGCGAGCATAGCTGCCTATGGGCTCACGGCATATCTGCGTGAGCGGGGCTACCCGTTGAGCGCGGCGATAAAGTACGGCATGATCGGTGCCGTGGGCTCCACGATGTATTTCATAGCCGTCGTGCTCCTCTATAGTGGAATAGGCACCGTGACAATGGCTGACGCGGCCTCCAAGGCCATGGGGCTAAGCCTCTTCGCCACAACAGGGATATCAACAGACTACGCCACAGCCTTCACGTTCTTCGCCGCACTAGCCGTGTGGGCCTTCATGATCGAATCAGCGGTTTTCCCCCACCACTTCTGGCTCCCAAGCGCTTATAGCGGGATGCCGCCTATGGCGGCGGCAGCGATGGCGGCTGTGGCCGAGGGCGTCGGCATATATGTTATCATAAGAATACTCTACACCGTTGTCGGAATAAATAGGATCACGTGGCTTCTCCAGCTACTAATACTCCTGGGTTCACTCAATATTATAGTCGGGGGATACCTGGCCGCCACGGCGAACGAGCTGAGAAGACTCATAGCGTATACAACGGTTCTAGACATGGGCTATGTGGTTATAGGCGTAGGCCTCGGCACCGCCAAGGGCCTCGAGTCAGCCCTATACTATATAGTCGGCCACGCCGCCGTCAAGCCCCTCCTCTTCATAGCCGCCGGAGGAGTAGAGATGGTTGCGGGCACAACAGATATGGATGCTGTGAGCGGGGCCGCCTCCGCGGAGCCATGGATAGGTGCCTCCCTCGTCATAGGAGGCCTCGCCGTCATAGGGGTTCCCCCGATGAACATGTTCTTCGCGAAACTACGCCTCTTCGAGGCCGTGTTCGAGCAAGGCCTCTACCCGATACTCATAGTCATGTTGCTCGGCTCGGCCTTCGCCTTCATAGGATTCTCCCGTCTATGGTACTCGACGTGTTGTAGGAGAAGAAAGACGGGAGGCCAGGCGGCGGGGAGAATAGGCTGGGACATGAAGCTCGCGCTACTAGTGTTCCTCATAGCAACAATTGTGACAAGCATATTTTACCCATGGATAAACGAGCGGATCATAGCGCCCACAGCCGCCTACATAGCGGGGGAGACGGGCCGCACAACATATATCCAGAGAGCCTATGAGCTCTACAAGCTCATATACAGGGGGTGATAGCGGTGGGGCACACTGCTAGAGACAACGGGAAACAGGCTGGGGCTGGGAAAGAGGAGAAGAGAGAGAAGAAGGGCAAATACAGCTTCAGCAGCTGGGCCAGGAGCAGGAGCCTATGGATGATACACTACTGTACAGCATGCGGCGCAATAGAGCTGCCGCCCAATATAATGGCTCCCCTAGACCTGGAGAGATGGGGCGTCATGCCGGCGCCCTCGCCTAGACAAGCCGATGTCCTCGTGATAATGGGTTATGTGACAAAGAAGACACTGAAGGTTCTGCTACGCCTCTACCACCAGATGCCGGAGCCGCGCTACGTCATGGTTGGATGCAACTGTCCCGCGACAGGAGGCCTTTACTGGGACAGCTACTCAACCGTCAAAGCCATAGACGAGTATCTTCCCGTCGACATATGGGTGCCGGGCTGTATGCCCAGGGCAGAGGACTGGGCCATGGGGTTCCTCAAGCTGCGTGAAAAGGTTGCAGGCGGCCGCGTATCCAGCCCCAGGCCCATAGAGGATCTAGGGGAGCTCGAGGAGATGATATACCGCGAGGTCAAGATGCGCGAGGAAATAATGCTGAAGACGAGGGGCTAAGCCTTGGGCGAGGCGGGGCCGCCCAGAGAACTGATCAATAATCTCCCGGAGAAATACCGGGAGGCCGTGGTTGTCACAGGCAGCGATACTGGGAGGAGGATAGAGGTTCGCGTGGAGCCCGTGGATGTGCCGGCGGTGCTTGTTGCCGCGAAGAAATCCGGCTACAACCATTTCCTCGGGATAACAGTGATCGATTACCCGTTTAGGAAGACGATGGAGCTCGTCTACCTGGTATCCTCTATAGAGCGGGGCGGCGAAATGCTGGCGGTTAGGACAGAGCTGCCCCGCGACAACCCCGTCATAGACACTGTCTCCGACATATACCCCCTCGCCTACTACCAGGAGATCGAGGCCTACGAGTTCTTCGGCGTAAGGTTCAACGGACACGACGGGCTGAGGAAATGGATAC
>JALVHX010000160.1 GCA_027028805.1 Desulfurococcales archaeon
AGCAGGGCACGTGCGGGGCCCATGGGGTTGAACTGGCCCCTGGCCCCGCTCTATGCGGGGGTACAGGGGCCCTACCCGTGCCCCGCGGACAATACTCATGTCTCTTTTATGAGATAATTATTGTTTATCCTAGGAGAGGTGTTAGCGCTAAAACCGTTATAGCAAGTGTCGCTGTATTGATCATGTGTGATATCTTCCTCCGCCTTATGCTCTCATATACTATTCTTCCGCCATCCGTTATGAAAAGCGGCGCCGCATTGATCAATGCGAGGCTATAGTTGACGAGAAAAGAATACTCTATAAATCCCGCGAGATGTATAGCTGGTACCACCCCTATCATGTGGGCAATATAGGGGCGGGGCCCGTTTATAACGTAGACGCCTAGTTTTGAGACGTTGCCGGGTTTAATGAAACTTATGTTTTTGATAATGCCGCTGGGTGTTAGAAGTGTTAGGGTTACGTTGACCGTTGTATTTGTCTCAAAAACCCTCCTCAGTTCTCCAAGAGACGCGGGTTTACCATTAATTAACACTATGATAGATCCCTGGGGCACATCATATCTATCTGCTAGTGAGCCAGGAACAACGTCTACTACTGCAAGGGTTGCTGGGGAAACTATTAATGATAATAATGGCAGTAGTATGAATGCTAGAGCTATATTCGAGGCGGGGCCAGCGGCTAATATAACCGATCGTACACGCAGAGAGGCTTTGCGGAAAAGATCCTCGTCTATCTCTGTGAAAGCAAGCGGTACGAGACCTACAATCGCGAAGCCCAGGCCCTTTACAGGAACACCGTTCACGGCAGCGGTGAGCGCGTGTAGAAGCTCATGTATAGAGGCGGCCACAACCACCGCGGCTATAAAGTATACTAATGGAAGACCTGTAAGATTTATACCGGGCACCACCAGGGATGCCCGTGCAGAGCTCTCAGCCACACCGAGCCTAGAAAGTATCGATAAATACATTGCATAGTAAAATACTGCTAAACTATAAAGAAACAAGGCGAGCCAGACAAGAGTAGTCTTCTTAAGAGCGGCGGGGACTCTGGTTAATGAAAAACCTCTCCTATACACGAGCACGAGACCATAATATAGTCGAAAGCCATGGCTCTCAAAGATGCCGCGGAAATACCTGTACAGGATATTAATAGCTAGCCAGAAAGTCGTCAAAAAAACCAAGAAGGAGACAATGCCGTCCATAGCAGCTCACCGTGACCTATAACACGTTTCCTTCCCGGGGGATAAAGATAGGGAAACCATAAAATAAACAATTGCAACACTAGAGCCCATATAAAGCCTCGCCGCGAAGGGATCTGGATGCCGCGTGAGAAGATAGCGAAGCCCTATGAGAGACGGCTGATTGTTTATGATTACAGGCGGTGGAGAATCCTCAAAAAGCTCCGTGCAGAAGCGGCTAGTATTATGCAGCTGCTCGTAACGGCAGGCCTGAACCCCATAATTCATGGAAGCGTAGCACGCGGAGATGTATCCGATACAAGTGACATAGATATAGTAGTAACATATCCTGTACCGAGCTATCGGATAGAATACGTGTTAGAGCAGGGAGGTTATACTATATATCAGAGAATAATAGTAATGGCGACGCCCCGCAGCACGCCGAAGGCGTATCTAGTGCTTGACCCCGAGGAGCGCATAAACATATCGTTCCCTCTAGCCCGGCTCCAGCCTAGAGAAATAGAGTTCTACTGGTTCGGCGGCGCACTAACATATAGGGATCTCCTCGAGAACAAGCGCGTGCCCGGAATCGATAAGCGCTTAATGCTTATAGAGCCGATAAAAAACGGCCATATAGAGACAAGCGTGATAGGTAGAGAGGAGTATGCAGCACGAATAATAGGTATAAGCATAGATACTGTGCTCGAGAGAATACGCGTCTTGAGCCGGCGCGATGCCGTGGGACGGACAGGCGTGTTTGTGAAACATGTTGTGCCGATTGATAGTAGTTTTGAGAAAGAGCTACGTAGGATAGCTGCCCGTAACCCTTGGGTACGGAGGGTTCTGAATGAAAGAGGATATTGATGTTAGGAAAAAGATCTATACACCGGTTACAGGGCTATTATATGGTGCTCTCCCAAAAGGATGCGCCCTGTGCGCCCAAGGAACCAAGATAGTTGTCTTCGTAACCGGTATATGCGGCGAGGACTGCTGGTACTGCCCAGTGTCTAGAGAAAAATATGGTAAAGACTATATGTATGTAGACGATGAGAAAGCAACCTCGATCAACGATATAGTACTCGAGGCGTATCGAGTAGCCGCCAGAGGCGCCGGCATAACCGGCGGCGACCCACTAGCTGTCCCAGACCGCGTAATAAGGATAATACGTAGATTGAAGCAGGAATTCGGAGAAGCATTCCATATACATCTATATACAACTGGCCGGCGGTTAACACGCAGTATGATGAAAGCCCTCGTCGACGCAGGCTTAGACGAGATAAGGTTCCATACATATTCATGGGAGCTCTATGAGAAAGCCCTCATGGCTTTGGAGTATCCTATAGATGCTGGCCTCGAGCTCCCATTTATACCTATTAAAAAATACATTGATTATCTCGAGGAGCTCATAAAGCGCGCGGATCGAGATGGCTTTCTCTTCATAAATTTAGACGAACTAGAGGTCTCCGAAGCTAATATAGATAAGGTGGTAATGCATGGTCTCAAACCCATGGGTCTCACGGTATACGGTATAAGAGAAAAAGCTCTAGACTTTATAACGAGAATCTCACATAAGACCCAGAGGATAACTATTCATTATTGCACAGCTGTATATAAGGATAGTATACAGTTTAGGATGAGGAACTTCAGAAAAGCCGTTACAACAGCACCTATATCAACGGTTGTTTCATCTACAGGTACAATAATACGATTTAAATATAATAATAAAATAATAAATCCGCTAATAACTATTAATTTATCGAAACATTATATCGTAGAAGAATATCTTCCAACCACAAAGTATGGCGTATTAAATAGAAGAAGAGTTATCCCGAGGAAGGGAATAACGCAGCAACGCGACAATACCCCCGAAACCTAGAAGTTCGTACTCGACATCGCTCTTAAATGGCGCTATGTGAATTGCTGCAGCCCTTCTATCGGCCTCAGCCAGGATCTCGTCAAGCCTTCTTCTAAGATCCTCATCGCTGCTATGAAGCATGGATTCAGCCACAAGTATGGTTCTAACAGCGTTCATTTTAACACTGTATTCAACATCGTCAAGACCATATGCGACTCTATCAGGGTTTGTTATGAGGAGTCGTTTGAATTCCCCAAGTATCCTGTTGGCCTCTATTATCTCATATTGTTTCAGCGCTTTAAGAACACTATCCCTCCTAGCAAGCTCCCATAGCCCGTGGCGGCCCCCCATAGAGGCTGTGTCTATTATTACATGGGCCTCCCTGAGTCTTTGGGTCAGCAAGGCATATAGTGAATCCTTGGCAAAGCCGGGGCCCCCGACAATTATTGCCGAAATCTTGTT
>JALVHX010000161.1 GCA_027028805.1 Desulfurococcales archaeon
GGCTTCCATTCTAGTGTCTTTATTGGTCTGCCTGCTATCTGTATTATTTTATGTGTCTCTATGTATAGTGGGTTTATAGTTGTCCCTGTTAACTGTATTGCTTTAATATACCTGTCTAGTCTATATATCATTATTTTGCCGGGTGCGACCGCTACCGCGTACCCCTCGGTGCTTAGGGGGCGGGGTACGGGGTAGGCGGCGTTGTTGAAGCTCTCTATGACGACTATGTTTCTCATGCCCCGTATAATCCTGTAGGCCGCCTCTATGTGGGGCATATATGTCGTCGGCGTGTAGAGCATTCTCTCGAAGCCCGCCCTGTTTACTCTTATGACGCCGCTCCTCCTCACCCGGCCCAGGAGCTCGTCGACTGCTTCTCTACAATACTCTATCGATCTAGAATAGTTGTCCTCGACCAGCAGGTAGACGTTGCCCCTACCACCCTCGCCCGGCATCGTCAGCCTGGCTAGAACAGCTGTGGCTGAGAGACTATCCATTTCATCCAAATAGCTTCTCAGCGTCACAGCCCGCCCGGGATCCAGTGGGGCCGTGAGAATGTCGAGCGGCGACACTATATCGATATAGTCGAGCCATCCGACGAGGCTGGCGAGCCTGTACGCGTCGCTCCCCACGAGCACGCCGAGCTCCATGCTATTATAGACTGTCTCCCACTGCCACCAACAGCTGTGGCCGCCCACAGGCTTGAACACGCCAGGATAAACTCCGAGATCACGCATAGCCTCTATGAGCTCGGCCGCGAAACTGGTTTTACCGGAATCATGTCTAAGAAGCCCGGCAACAACTATATCCAAGGCGTCACCGGCCCTCCCAGCACCCCCTTGTCCCCCAAGGGAGCAGCCGGGGAGCAGAGGCGCGTGGAAGCCTCGTGGCGGATGCGGCCCATGCTCCACGTCTTCCCTTGGAGAACCCCCTTGCGCCGCCACGGATATAGTCTCCGCAGGGGCCTATTTCTGCTCTACGCCCATATGTATCGTGGCTCCCCCGGGTCCTCGTGGAGGGGTCGATAGTGTTAAGTAGTCTTTGATGCCTTAGTCTATAGGGAGCTCGGCGTGTATACTTTATGTAGAGCACAGACGCATGTGTCTCTGAGAGGAGCCTTTGTTGCTCCTCATTATCCCGGGTTCATGGATAGGATAGCTGTGTAGGCGCGGGGTGCCTGGATGTGTCTGTTGAAGAGGAGCTTTTGAGACACGGCTTCAGCCGCGGTAGCACGGCAACAGAGCATACGCTGAGGATGCTCGAGTATATCGGTGAGGGTGTTAGGCGGGGGGAGGACGTGGCCCGCGTGCTGAGGGATGCTTATGAGAGGTTCGTGAAGACGCGGCCGACGTCTGCTCAGGCCTATAACGTGTTGAGGGATATTGTTGCACGTTACAGGGAGGGCGGCGATGTCGCGGAGGCTGTTGAGGCTTGGCGGGGCAGGGTTGTGGAGGAGTGCCGCGAGGCCGGGCTCGTGGCGTCCAAGAGGCTTGTTGACGGCGACGTTGTCCTCACCATGAGTAGGAGCAGGTGCGTGCTCGAGGCGGTTAAGGCGGCGGCGGAGAGGGGTGTGCGCGACCTCGTGTTCTATGTGACCGAGTCGAGGCCGGGTCTCGAGGGGCTTGTTATGGCGGAGGAGCTGGCCGGGCTCGGCTACAGGGTTAAGTTGATCGTTGACTCGGCGGCCAGGTTCTTCATGGAGGATGTGGACAAGGTGTTTGTCGGCGCAGAGGCTGTGGCCATGAACGGGGCGGTTGTGGGTAAGGTTGGGACAAGCCTGGTGGCGCTTGTGGCTCATGAGGCGAGGGTGCGTGTCTTCACGGTGGCTCCGTCGAGCAAGATAAGTCTTGCAACGATAACGGGCGAGCTCGTGGAGATACCTGAGGGGGACTGGAGACGCCTCATGAGCCCCGACGTGCTGGCTGATCTACCCGAGGGCTATAACGCGCGTGTACCATTGTATGATGCGGCTCCTCCACAGTATATTGATGGAATAGCCACGGAGAAGGGCTTGATCGCGCCCCAGGGGATACCGGTTATCATAAGGGAGCTCTATGGCACGCTTCCCCCGAGGCTTCCGCGCCTCGAGGACATGCTTGGCATGGTTAAGGGGAGGTGATGAGGCATGAGTGTTCCTCAGAGGGTTCTCGATATAGCTGAGGGTATAAGGAGCATGAGGATAAGGGGGGCCGGCAAGATAGCTAGGGCGGCGGCTGAGGCGTTGAAGATAGCGGCGCAGGAGTATAGGGGGGGCGGCGGCGAGGAGGATTTCAGGAAGTATATGGAGCACGTGGCCCAGATACTATTGTCTACGAGGCCAACGGCAGTGAGCCTCCCCAACGCCGTCTACTACGTGATGCATAGGCTCGAGAAGGCGTCGGGGAGCATAGGGGATCTCGTCGACGCCGTGGTCGCGGCTGCGGACGAGTTTATACGTGAGAGCCTCGAGGCTGTCCAGCGTATAGCGATGTATGGGGCCAAGCTAATACCCAGCGGCGCCGTGGTGCTGACCCACTGCCACAGCACGGCCGCGGTCTCGGTTATAGCGGCGGCTTATAAGATGGGGAGGGTTAGGAAGGTGTATAGTACTGAGACGAGGCCGTTCTACCAGGGACGTATAACGATGCGCCACCTCTTATCGGCAGGGGTTCCGGCCACCCAGATACCCGATAGCGCCGTCCGCTATATTATGAGGGAGGTCGACGTGGTGGTTGTCGGCGCGGACACTATAACCAGTAACGGCGCGTTGATAAACAAGGTGGGCACGAGCCAGGTGGCGCTGGCGGCTCATGAGGCGCGTGTCAGGTTCTATACCGCCGCGGAGACCTACAAGTTCTCTCCCGCAACTGTTATCGGGGAGCCTGTCCCGATAGAGTTCCGCGACCCATCAGAGATCGTTCCGCGTGGATGGATAGAGGCCCATAGGGGCATAGAGGTGCTTAACCCGGCGTTCGATATCACTCCGCCAAACTATATAGACGCGATCATAACGGAGATGGGAGTTATCCCGCCGCAGGCCGCGATACTTGTGCTGATGGAGCGGTATGGATGGGCGATCGAAAAGATGAGGCACAGGGAGCCGCCTCGTCTAAGATTCGAGGAGACGGTGGATCAGCGTTGAACGATAAGAAGAACAAGATCCTCTCTCTAATAGAGGGAGATAGGAGCTCCTGGAGAAAAGCCGCCTTTTACGGGGACCCCGTGGTCTCCGCTATCATGGAGAGGCTTTATGAGAGATGGGAGAAGGCTTCGAGGCAGGGAATACCCCTGGATTACGCCACAGAGGAGGAGACAAGGATCCTGCTCAGGCTGGCGGAGAAGTATCATAGGATGAGCGAGGCGGAGGCTATGAGGATAGCGATGAACGGAGACTATGATAGGGATAGAGGGGCTGGCAGGAAGAGTCTTCTACGCAGAATATTGTTTCCATGGTAGGTTTTTTACATAGCGTCATATACATTAGGGCTCAGGGGGCTGAGACGGTTCATATTCCCTG
>JALVHX010000162.1 GCA_027028805.1 Desulfurococcales archaeon
GGCCTACAGCAGGCTCATGGGGCTAAGGGACTTCGCCACGGTTGCTGCGAGGCTTAGGCGGAGGGTGCGCGTTGTCTGGCTCCGGCCCCTGCCGAGGAGGGAGGCCCTCGCGTTCCTCGAGAGCCTTGCGAGGTACAGCCTCGGTGAGGGCCTCGACGCGCTCCTCGAGGACAGGGGTGTTGAGGCGGAGACGCATAGGCCGCCGGTTAAGCCGGGGTGTCACGGTAAGCCCTCCGTGATACACGTGGCCAGCCACCTGGCGAGACACGCGTTGACGGTTAAGACGCTCTCCCTCTACTACGGCGTATCCGTGGATGTTGTGAGCACGTATATAGAGGTGTTGAGGCGGGAGGGGCTTGTTGAGCAGGTGAACTGGCGGGGACAGGTGTATTACCGGCTCAGCCGCCGCTCACCCTAGGCCTCTGGCCCGGCGGCTTATTCCCTCATAACCCATGTATAGAGGAGGGGGGCGAGTGTCGCGGTTGTTATCGTGACCACTATTATGGTGCTGTAGGCCCCTATGTCTATTATCCCGTAGTCTAGCCCTATCTTGAGGAGCGCGGTCTCCAGCGCGCCCCTCCCCGTCATCGCTATGCCGGCCGCTATGCTTTTCCTGGCATCCCCCAGCGCCTTGTAGGCTATCGGGGTGCAGGCTATGATCTTTCCCGCCATAGCGGTTGTGAGCAGGGCGGCGAGGAGCAGGGGGTCTAGGCTGGGGGCGTCGAAGAGGAGGCCTACGTAGGTGAAGAAGAGGGGTATGAAGAGTATCTCGAGCACCACGCTCAGGTCCTCTATGAAGTTGACGAGCGCTATCTTCGTCTTCAACATGGGGTCGTGGAACTCCCTGCCCCTCCCTATCAACAGGCCTGCGAGATACGCTCCTATCAGCTCGCTGAGACCCGCGAGCCGTGCGGCGAGGCTGAGGCCGAGGGCTATGAGTATGGATACGCTGGCGAAGAAGATATAGTCTCTCGTAAGCCTCCTGTAGAAGAGCCCGGGTTTCTCGACGAGGACGCGGCTGAGCGCGAAGACGCCGGCTATGAACACTGCTGTGGCGGAGGCCAGGTAGAGGAGGCCCGCGGCGTCGACGCCGCCTCTCTCCGCCAGGCTCGACACGATGCTTATCACGAAGACCGCTACCACGTCGTCGAGGAAGCTGGCCCCGACAACGAGGGCCTTGAGATCCATGTGCCGTGTCTTCTCGAGCGCCGCCGCAACGGTCTCTGTCGCGGTGTTGGACACCGCCACCGCTATGAATAGGCCTGAGAGGCCGCCGTAGCCGAGGAGGAGGGCGGCGATGTATGAGAGGATCATTGTCGCCGCGACGCCGAGAGAGCCCATCGCTACCACGGCCCAGCCTCTTCTACGGAGCTCCCTGAACTCGGTGGTTAGCCCGGTGTAGAAGAGGAGTATCAGTAATCCTAGGCGCGCTACGCTCTCAAGCTCTATGCGGGGGTATACTAGGCCGAGGGCGTAGGGGCCGAGGGCTACGCCGGCGAGAACGTGGCCCACGACCGGGTGTATGCCCCTGCTCCTCAGGGGGAGGGAGAGGAGCTTCGCCACGAGGAGGAGCAGGACTATGTCTATAAGGTAGTCCTCCATGGCGCACCACTATCCCCTGGGGGCGCGGGGAACGGCCTCCTCTCCCCGCCTCTTATTCCTCTGCGAGCTCGTAGGCGGCCACGGTGTAGCCGTCGAAGACGATCACGGTGTTGCCCCTGATCAATAATGGCTCGACTCTCGGCGACAACACTGTCTCGAGGCCTAGGCCCGGGGGCCTTATCCTGTATATCCTCGTCTCCCTCCTCCAGGCCCCATCGTATACCGCGACGAGGCTGGCTCCGTGGAGCACCCTGGTCACGCCCCTGACTATGTGGCTCATCCACCTGACTTCTCCCTGGAACCCGTAGTTGGCTATCACCGGCGAGTCGCCGTGGATCGATAGCGTTGTCACGCTCCCCGCGTCGGGGCTTATATCGAATACCCCCCGCGTCCTCGGGGGCCTCATAACCGTGTACTCCATGGTGTAGTCGTATATATTGTATACTTTGAGGCTGTGCCTATCCATGATCACTAGTTGCTCGGGGCTCCTGAACTCTCCGCCGGGAACCATGTGGGGGTAGGGGTTCGTCGGCACCAGTATCGGGAGGCCCTCGTCGACGAGTATTTCCTCGCCGTCGTTGCTGAAGCCCCTCGTGTATATCCTGCCCTCGTGCTCCCCGGCCACGAAGGCCAGCTCGGGGCTCGTGACGACTAGGCCGCCGAACCCGGGTATATCGTCTATTATCGAGGCCGTGGAGGCGTCTATGAGCATCGTTGTTGTGAAGCTCTCGTCTACGCCGAGGGCTGTGAAGACTATGAGGTTGTCGGTGGCCTGGAGCTGGTAGTCGAGGATGTTTCCCAGGTTAACGGTCTCGAGCGCCGCACCGTTTCTCCCCAGTATATCGATCTCGACGTTGTTGTGGGGCTTCATGTAGGCGGCTACGCATATGTCTTTCCTACACACCATCCTGACGCTCAGCGCGCGGACCAGCTTGTTCCACGCCTGTACACCGTAGCCCCTGACGCACCGGAGGGTGTGGAACTCCCTCCTCCACTCAACCCATCCCCGTAGCTCCGGCTCACCTAGTATCCTGACGCTCGTCCTCCCGCTCCCGCTGTCTATCTTCAGCTCCCTCATGTCCTCGCGGCAGTAGAGCCTGAGGACGAGCCACTCGCTCCTCCTAGAAACGGCTTCGACGCCGCAGTTATCCGGCACCCTTCTCTCCCACAATAGTCTCAGAGCCAAACACGATCCCTCCTCCTCGTGGTGGAGGTGTCCGCGGCTCCCACAGCTCTCTCCCTGAGGAGGGGAGGGGGCCGCTTTTATCCACGCCCTTCTCTGCTCCGCGGGCAGGGGCACACTATTTATTATGAGCCGGGCTCCAGATTATAATCATTAGGCCGGCCGCGCCGGCTCCACGTGTATTAAATAGGGGGATGGGAGAGGCCCGGGTATGAGCAGTGGTGGCTTGAGAGAATACCTGCTCCCCATGATAACCGATGAGGCGGAGCTTGTGGCGGAGTCCACCGGGCCCCCGAGAAGCTTCTTCGAGGCTGTCGAGGCGCCCGGCGAGGCCGGGGAGGAGTATTATCCGGGGCTCGCCTATAGGACGGGGTTCTTCGTGTCAACTGATCTAGGTCTCTCCTCGGCCTATCTCAGGAAGATCGCTGGGATCAACCATCTCTACATAGACGGCTCCAATATAACGCCTGTATACGGCAAGGTGTGGGGGATCGCGTATAACGGCCACTACGCCGCGGTCGCCTATACCATGGAGAGGGGCGGCGGGGGCGTGGTGCTGGCGAGGTCGCGGGAGGAGATAACCGAGTACACGGAGATAAAGACGGGTTTCCTTGGGAAGAAGATATACCGGATATCCAGGGCCGTGCCCGGCGTGTTCTCTGGGAGGCTCGCGGTCCTGGCGAAGACCATGGGGAGGG
>JALVHX010000163.1 GCA_027028805.1 Desulfurococcales archaeon
CCAGCTATCCATCAAGATAGAGGAGGCCCTGCCGTATCTCCAGCACGGGTGCCTCACATGCCCCGACTATACAGGGGTCTTCGCAGACATATCCGCCGGCCGCTCCCCGACGCCCGGCTACACCGTGTTGATAACGCGGAACAATCTCGCGGACAAGATCGTCAGGGACGCGGCGGAGAAGGGGTATATTGAGGCAAGGGAGCCCGGGCCCGATATACTCAACGCTATCATCGAGAAGAGCAGGGAGAAGATCATCCGCTCGTATAGATACCTGTCAGCGGTTCTCTAGGCGAGGATACGGCCCCATGCATACTATGAGGGGCCCCGGAGGGGAGAGCTGTCTATGTTAAAAACACGCGTTATTTTTCTCCAACCCGTGTTCCAGGCTGGAGGTTTATCTCTATCCTTATGCTACTCGGGTTCTCAGGCAGGCCGCGGAGCGCCTCCACGAACCCCTCCACTATGTTCTTCAACACGTTTTGGAGCTGGGGCTCGAGCTCCACCGGCTTATCCTCTATGATCAGCCTCACCGGGGCTATGAAGGGGCATTCATAGGGCTTCTTGATGCCGTGGAGAAGCTTCTCTATGAACTCTAGGCACGTGCCTGCTCCACAGTACTCGCACTCCTCATCCTTCTTCGGGAGAAGGCCGAGGAGGGTTGCCACCGCATCCCTATATATCTCGCCGGCAAGCGCCTCGGTCTCGTCGAAGAGGAGGGCATGGAACCCCTTCTGCCTGGCCTGCTCCACAACCTCGAAGTCTCGGCTAACAATAAACCATACCCCCGGTATGATGCGCACAGCCTCCTCGAGCTCGTCGAGAGACTCCACTATGACTACTGCTTTCCCTATATTGGAGCGCTGGAAGCCCTCCGCTATGACTATCGGGAAATACCTCATCATGGTAATGATCTCTCTGAGCCCGGTCATGGGCTCCCTATATATAATGGTCTCCACGGGGCTCGAGACCACCACTATCCGGGCGCCCGCCGCCCTATATCTCGCGGCATCCGAGAACTCCTCGGCAAACCTCTCATGGGTCTGCTTAACCACCGCAACCATCACGCCGCGCTTCGTGAGGGTTGACACGACCTCCTCGCCGAGACTGGTTTTCCCCACACCGCTCGCCAACGCCACGATCCTGTATACCGCGGTGAACCCTACGTGATCAACCACGCCCGCCGTCGCAAACCACCTCTACACGGGATACACTAGAATATGTAACACGAGTATCCACTTATAAATACCCGTACAGCATACAATTACACATCACCAGCCTATACAAGGGCTCGAGGCCTCGATGAATACTCCTCCCCTCCGGGGCGGAACCGGGCCCCGCTTCAGGGGGAGGGGATCAGGCGGGCCCCGTGATGCCTACGCGTATACCACGCGTGGTGATCCGGCGTGTACGATGTAGTGGTTATCGGCGCAGGAGTGGCGGGCCTAAACGCCTCATGGGAGCTGGCTAGGAGAGGCTACAGGGTAGCGCTTGTCGAGAGAAAGCCCCTCGAGGAGATCGGGGAGAAGACGTGTGGAGACGCCATAGGCGTGCATCACTTCGAGACACTTGGCTGGCATCCCCCGGAGAAGGTGATCGAGATCAGGTATAGGGGGGTCAAGATATATAGCCCGCGGGAGGACCACAGCATAGTGGTTCCCGGCGAAGGCGTCGGGGTGCATAGGAAGAAGTTCGGGGAATGGCTTCTCAAGAGAAGCCTCGACGCCGGCGTAGAGCTCTACGCCTCCCACGTCTTCCTCTCACCGATACTCGGCGACAACCGTATAGAGGCTGTACGGGTCAAGGAGATAGGGAGGCCGGGCACAAAGGAGCTGAGGGCTAGGGCGTTCATAGACGCGAGCGGAGCCAGCCCTGCCCTCAGGAAACAGGTTCCCAGGGAGTGGCCGATAGCCGAGAGGCCCTTCATAACCGACTACAACCTCGGCTTCCGAGAGATCATAGAGCTCGAGAAGCCCCTGGAGGGAGAGGACAAGCACTACGCCATCATATACATGAACACGGAGATAGCGCCCGGGGGCTACTGGTGGCTCTTCCCGAAGCGGGGAGGCGAGGTTGGAAACATAGGGCTCGGCGTGATATGGAGCAGGGAGGGCTACAACCCGCGGCACAACTATTACCGCTACCTGAAGCCCCGGTTCCCCGGAAGAGTCATACATAGCGGGGGAGGAATAATCCCGACTAGACGCCCCCTCCCCACCCTGGTCTGGAGAAACATGGCCGCCGTAGGCGACGCCGCCTACACCGTGAACCCCGTGCACGGGGGCGGAATAGGCTCCTCGATGGAGGCCGCCATGGTTGTCGCAAAGCATCTCTCGGAGGCGCTCGAGAAGGGCCGGGTGGACGAGGAAACCCTGTGGGGGGCTAACATAGACTATATGAGGCTCTACGGCGCCAAACAGGCCGGCCTCGATATCCTCCGCATGTTCCTCCAGAAGCTGGGCAACGAGGAGCTCCAGTGGATTTTCGAGAAAAAACTCGTGAGCGGCGAACAGATATACGAGCTCGGAACCAAGGCGAGCCTTGCACAGGAGATCGTTAGAAACATTGTCTCGTTCACGAAACTGCTCAGGAAGCCATCGATGCTGAAGAGGCTTATCCAGGTCAGAGACTACATGTCCAAGGCCGAGAAGCTCCACCTCGACGAGTACCCGGCGAAGCCGAGCGATATACATGAGTGGATGAGCCGCGTCGAGAAGCTCTATGAGGAATACAGGGCCCTCATAGGCTTCGACCCGGGACCGAGGGTGCCATGGTAACGGTAATGGGGATAGACCCCAGCGGGAGCCCCAGGAGACCAAGCGGAGTAGCGGTGCTGGCCGATAAACAAGCCGTCTACATAGGCCTGGCCCGCCGCGACGAGGAGATACTCGATGTAGCGGCCAGCTACAAGCCTGTTGCCGCCGCCATAGACTCGCCGCTAAGCCACGCGGAGGGGTATAGGAGAGTCGATATAGCGATGAAGAAGGCGGGGTTCCCCGTCCTCCCCCCGGGCTGGAGGGGGATGAGGATGCTTGTCGAGAGAAGCCTCGGCCTCGCCGCCAAGCTATCCAGCATGGGCATCGTCGTCATAGAGACCCATCCCAGGAGCGCGTTGAGGGCGAGCGGGTGCGGGAGCCCCGAGGAGGCCGCGGAGAAGATGGGCGTTGAGGTGCCGAGGCTCCGCGGCCTGAGACGGGACGCTGTGGACGCCGTTATAGCCGCGCTGGTGGCGCAGGCATATGTCGAGGACAGGGCCGCGGTGATAGAGGATGTCGACGGCAGGATCTATTTATTGCCGAGGCTGTGCGGCTAGCATAGTATCCGCCGCACTCCTAGCCATCCTCTTATCCCCCGCGGCCCCCGTGCACGCAGGGCTCCGTCTCCTAGACACCGTTATCTATACGTGCTTCGACGGCCAGGGAGCCCTCTACGAGGTGGCCTCGTACACCGGCCTCTACGGCGAGGGATTCGATGAGGCATATTC
>JALVHX010000164.1 GCA_027028805.1 Desulfurococcales archaeon
CTCTCTAGAACATATTCTCTCCTCCAGGGAGGCCATACATGCACCTTCTCCCACAAGTTCTCCTCGGGGTCATAGATAAGCCGGTAGAGCTCATAGCTATCCCATGTAAGTATACGTGTGCCGCCTACGCGCTTAGGCTCATCCCTGAGAACAACCTGAACTCGTTCCCCCTTTCTAAACCACTGGGATATGGAGCCGGTCATCAATAGATATACAGGCTTATTATTTATCTCGACAACCAGCGTGCCGAACCATCTATAGCCTCGCCGATCCATGGTCTTGAATGGATCCTCTATTATACGGGTGTTTACAGTGAAAACAGCTTCACTGCTACTCAACCATGGCACACCCGCCGAGTGTAGCTTATACTCAGCCGCCTATCTAGTAGGTGCACTAAGATAAATATTATTGCGTGATATTAAAGAACAATTATTGAACAATGCGGCTCTACGAGTGATCCCTGGTGGTTGAAAGACAGTTGCGCGCCATGACATCGAGGGTTTCAATAAATCTTCTCTCAGCTTCCTCGACAACACGGGGCCCTCCTGAGCCGGCTCCCACAACAAGATCGTGTCTACAGTAGTGGATTGTGTCAGAGCAATAGAGCTTCTTTTCATCAGGGGAACCTCCCTGATATGATAGCCCCAGCTCTCCAGCGATCTCGGCCTCAAGCCCGCATCCGTGACAGAACTCGTTCCCCAGCTCTCCAGCGATCACCCATATATCTATCACCGCTGCCTCCACTCCATGGCTATAATAAATCAGCCGCGCAGCGGCCTCGGCTACACTGGTGTTTCCGCCATGCGCGTTCACTATGATGAAGCCGCAGAGGCTGGTGGATTCTCTCAGGCTGACCGCTATATTCACAACGGTTCTGATCAATAGATCCGGGGAAACGGATGCGGTGCCTTTAAACCTTAGCCACTCATGCGAGAACCCGTAGCTTAGCGGGGGAAGCAGAAACAGGCATAGATCCTCATCGATCATAGAGCTAGCGGCCTCTGCAAGCCTCTCTGCAAGCCGGTTAGCTATAATAGAGTCTATTGATAAAGGTAGATTCCCCGGATGATGTTCGAGGCTACCCATGGGTAAAACAGCAACTACGCCGCCACAGCTCCCCAACACAGCCCCCGGATCCGTGTGTCTCACTAGGCGCATACCGCCGCGCTCCCCGCCGCGCCACTGGTTCCCTCTCTGAACACGTTAGCCTATAATAGGTTAGCGGGATGATGGGGGATGAGGAGGGAATACGAGAAGTATCGTGATAGAATAGTTTCCGGCGGTATATTATCGACTCTCCTATGGCTCGGCATACCTCCGCTCATAACCCAGCTCGTTAACACTAGTTATAACCTAGCCGACTCGATATGGCTGAGCAGGCTCCGCGACATAGATATCGCGGTGCCGCGCCAGGTATGGCCCCTTATAATGTTCGTATTCATGATCGGGATGGGCTTTACAGTAGCCAACATGGCTCTGATCTCCCAGCTGGTCGGGGCACGCAGGTTCGACGAAGCCGATAGAACAGCCTCCAGCTTCCTGTTCACAATGTTCCTTATCGGCGCAGGCTTCGGCATAATCCTCTTCGCCACGCTTGACAAGCTCCTAATATACGTTATGAAGACGCCCCCCGAGATCTACTCTGAGGCCCTAGCATACGGGCGAATAGTGACGGCCGGCATACCTCTCGGCTACGCAGCTTTCTCGGTGACAACGATACTCCAGGCCGTGGGGGATACGAGGACTCCGACAATACTTCAAACAGTATCCGCGCTCATCAACATACTGCTCGACCCAGTGCTTATTTTCGGATGGCTGGGCGTGCCCGCCATGGGTGTTATGGGGGCCGCGGTGGCCACTGTGACGGCCCGTGCAGCCACCACGATCATAGGCGTCGCGCTACTACTGCGGGGCTACAGGGGAGTGCGTATAGAACCATTCTTCTTCGACAAAGACTGGTTTATAAGAAGCATTAAGATAGGCGCGCCGGTCATGATCGTTCGTGGCGGAAATATATCTGCATTCATAGTTATACAACGCATTGTCAACAGCTTCGGCGTGGTAGCGGCCGCCGCGTACTCTATAGGCTTCATAGTTATAAGCCTATCAGATGCTATGCTCTGGGGCTTCAGCTCGGCGATCTCGATAATGGTGGGACAGAATCTTGGCGCAGGCCTTGTGGAGAGGGCGTGGCTTGTCGTTAAGAAATCGTTGATGGTGATGGTTGTGGGAACCAGTATAGGGGCGTTGATAGTATATATCGTGCACCAGCCTATGATAGCATGGTTCACGGACAACCCTGTCATTCAGAGAGAGGCGGCCGTATTCATAGAGTTGTTCACGTTATCAGTTCCCTTCTTCGGAATGTTCTTTACATCGATAGCTGTGGGCAATGGTTCAGGTCATACCATGCCTCCGTCAATAATAGGTCTGGTGAGGCTATGGGGGTTCCGAGTAGGCATGTCGTATGTCACATCCATAGTGCTGGGATGGGGGCTTAGATGGATATGGATATCGATGAGCATAAGCAACGTGGCCGGGGGCCTAATGGCTCTAGCCTGGCTGTACAGTAGAACATGGACGAAGCCGGTAATACATAGCCTATCACGTGGCCCGGCAAGGCTTTCTGAGAAAAAGCTCCCTGGCGACGGCGGCGAGGGAATCGGCGGGGATAGTGAGGGCCCGCGCATCCCGGGTAAACACGGCGGGGTCTTTTCCATACGCCAGGGGGGCTAGGAGCCATACAAGGGCGTCGAGGCGTATACAGGGTATACGCGACGCCTCTTCCACAATCCGCCAGGCCTCTATAGCCAGCCTCTTATACCTAGACATAAGGGCCGCTACGTCGCCGCGGCTCACGCATGGGGCTTTGTTATCAACTATCCTGCTGGTAAGCGTGACAAGGCATACGCGGCGATCACATGGGATAGGTATACCATATATCTCGCCCACGCTCCACCCGCATGCCCGGGCAACATAGTAGTACATCTTAACCGCGAACACTATCGTTTTATCACCTGGTTCCTGTCTCATGACGCGGGCGAGCCTCTCGTCGAGAAGCCTTAGGTTCATTGCATAGCTATCGGGTTTTTCCCAGAGCTCTAAGGCAAGCTGGCTGGAGAGGAACCGTGTCACACGCTTCTTCTTGGCGCCTAGCGCTAGCCTGTTATACCTAGAGCCGTATGAGAGAAAGCTTTGAAAGAATTCCGCGAGATCTCTGAGAGACCCGGCCTTGCTAGCGGCAATGCTCTGAGCAGTCTCCATCCAGTAGTCCTCGCCGCGGCCGACTAGCTGATAGCTAACCAATGCGTTCGCCACAGCCGATACAGCGGCTACGCGGCATCCATTGCTTGTCGCTATTATACGTATAGCCCTCAGCTGTGGATCATTTTGTTCGAGAACATCTATGAGGGGCTCGCCGTGTCTTTTCAGCACGGAGCCTAGTCTCAGGGCCCGCCCGGTGTTTATCCTGTACATAGGTATAATAGCCTCCTTGAGTGATTAATCCCTAGTCCATGTCCGCGACGCGTTATGGAGAGCAGGCATGTGCGGGTGTATCACACATGTATATTATTGCTTTTGCCGTGAAAAAAGGCGTTGTATCCAGCTTGTCGAAGGCCGATGAGCTATTATTCGTAGACCTTGATAGCGGGGAGCGCTCAGTGACTAGGAACCCGTATAGGGCAGGGGGCCAGGCACTGGCTTCGCTTATAGAGGATAGGGATGTCGTGGTTCTTGTGGTAAGCGAGGCTTCCGAGGAAGAGCTCGCGTTCCTATACGAGGAGGGCGTGAAACCCTATATTGTCGGGGACATGCGTGCCGAGGATGCTTTAAGGGAGATCACAGGGTAAAAACACTACCCCAGTCCTATACCCCTGTCCATACCCCTTCTATACACCCCTTATAGCTGGGTTTAGGCAACCCTTATATAACAGCGAAGTAATCATTAGCGCTATAGAGCTAGGCGTGGGATTAGGGCTACGTTTCAATCGATAAAAGCGGTAGGGGTGGCGGTGATGGGGATTATCGGGAGACACGTCTACGGCGACCTCTACGGCGTTGAGCCCGAGAAGCTATCGGATAAGAAGTATCTGGAAAAAATAGTCCGCGAGGCCGCCGACCACGCTAATGCAAAGTTATTGGAGGTTAAGGTGTGGGAGCTTGGGGGAGACAAAGGCGGCGTATCGGTTATCGCGCTGATTATTGAAAGCCATATAGCACTCCATACATGGCCGAACTACAGGTATGCGACGCTTGATGTATATACTTGCGGCGAGGAGGCTGATCCCTGGAAAGCCTTTAAGTATATTGTAGATGCGTTAAAGCCGAAAACCTATACAGTGCATTATACCGATAGAAGCCAGCTACCGATAGGCTAGAGTATCGTTTACCTGCTTACGGCTCTTTCTATTGTTAATCATTATTATGCGTAAATTATATTTTTATATAGTCTACAGTATAAAACACTATTTATTATAGATATATAAATAGATCCGAATAATATATTTGATATACAGATGATATATGGAGAAAGTACTGTATAACTAGTATATCATTATATTTACTTTCTCCGAGAAGTTCATGACCATTATACCTACTACTCGTCCCTCTTTTATCCTGACAACAATGTCTTCTCCGGTCATAACTTCTTCATCCGCATCTTCTATGTCGTAGCCAAAGTTTATATAGAGTATATCGTTTTGCTTATCATATTCAAGCCAGATCTTATCAAGATCGGATACTATATACCTCCCCTGTTCCTCCTTCTCCATAATGAGCACCACGTATCCATTTTTCCTTCCTTAAATAGGGGTATCGAGGTCGCTATTAAATAAAGGAATCCCCGTTCATGCTGTTATAAAAATAGTAGTGGTGCTATTGTTTTAAGCTACCAGGCGGCTCGGGCACTGTGCTCAGATACTGAGCGTTATATCGGAGAAATCCATGGGTAGTGGCTTGTTTTTGCGTTTGTATTCTTCGTATTTCCGCTCTAAGAATTCGCGGAATCTTGGGCAATTCTCGAACCGCCCGTCGCGGTCGCACCTGCTCCCGAGCGCCAGGAAGCACATCTGGGTCTTCTTGTCGTAATAGGGGCATATCTTGTGATGATGCTTAGCGCTCTTAATCATCCTGCTTATCCATCTCTGCTTCTCGTCTCCGGCACCCTTCGAGGCCCCGGATTTCTCCTCGCCCAGTGCTTTCTGGAGTTCATCATCTGATACTATTGATCGGGTCACGGCTGATCACCCTGCGGGTCACAGTGATCTATCTAGGCCGGTTTCTTGATAATACATGATACTAGTGTTTATTTGGTTACAATAATTCTCTATATCTAATACCCGGTTATCCCAAATAAATAATTATAGGTCCTGTGTCCCTCGTCTTGTGTCGTCGTGGTAGCTGGTTTGTATAGGTTAGGATAATTCTATTAAAAGGATGTGCATGTATAATGGATTAAGACATAGAGAGCGTCGCGGACAAGGCGTTATCGCCACTAACGCTTTTGGGGAGTGATTTTGGCGGGAATAAAGTATAAGTTCAAGAAGCACATGGAGACGTTTGGCCCATTCTATATACGGGTTCTGCTGGGAAGCATACTTCTCATGTCCATAGGCATGCTTCTCTTCTTTGTGGGTTTCTATCTTGTCGGCAACAGGGTTGTAGTAATGGGTGGCTCGAGCGAGGCTTATAATGTATATGTTTATGTAACCGGTGATCGCGGCACAGCTCTCTTGGCGGGCGGGGGCCGTATCCAGATATTCTCTGTTACTATGGAGAAGAAGGGGATAGTGGTGGTCAATATAGCCACGAACCCGCCGCGTCTACCGATAACGTTTGTGGTAAAGGATAGTGTTAGTGGGAGAGAAGTCTATAGATACCAGCCCGCCCCGGGGGCGGAGTCCTCGGCGTCCCTACGAGTCGAGCTTGATCCCGGCCGGTACGACTTCTACGTATCGGCGCCTCAGGGGCTTGGTGGACAGGTTGTCGCGGACTACAAGATATATTATGTGACCGAGAACCCTAACTATGTTATATCGCAGTGGCTCCAGGTTCTCGGACTCATATTGTCTGGGATCGGGTTGTTGACGCTTGTCCTCTCTTACGAGATCGCGCGCCGCGAGGCTGAGGCAGAGTATATGGTTCCGCCGAAGGCGTTCAGGGAGATGATAGCTGAACAAAGCTACCTAAGGCTATCTACGCGCACAGCCAATATACGCGACGAGGAAATAGTTTTCCATGAAGAATATGGCGAGGAAGAGGAAGAATAAAGGGCGTGTCTACCGGGAACACATAGAGGCAGTGTAGTGGCCATGTATAGGATAATAGTTCGCGCTAAGAAAGACAAGAAGGCAGTTGAACACGTGGTTGAGACTTATTATAGGAATGGATACGAGGTTGTATCGCTTCAGGGCGCGCGCAGCGTAGAGGAGATCATCGGGGGCGTTGAATCGATAGCTACCCGGGAGAGATACAATATCGTGTTGCTTGGAAGACGATACAGTGAGCACGCCGACGCCATAGAGAGGGAAACCGGTAGGAACACCGTGGTTGTGGTGTTGGATAAAGTAGCTGTCCGTAACACGCGGCCCGAGCACCTGTATAGCGCGATCGAGGAGGCTAAGGCGCGTCAACGACTCTCGGTTTATTGGCGGGGCCGCTACCTCTATAGCCGCGGAGGCCCCATGGTAGAGATCCCGGTTTCTCCTCGAGGCGATATATTTGTTTTTATGCACAGGCACCGTGTTATCGGGGGGCTGGGGATTGGTGATTACCTTGTATACAGGGTTGAGGAGAACCACTATGTGTTATCGGGGCCGCGTGTTGCCGGGAGCTTCTCGGTTCCCGAGAAATACAGAGAGATAATGTATAGCGGCGAGCCCGCGGCCCGGGTGAGCTTGGAGAGCCTTGTGGCTGATAATGAATACGAGATATACAGGTGGGAGTATGGGCCCGTGGAAGCTTTCATGGAGTCGCTTGGGGATCCGGAGCTAGTCCTCGTCCCATGGAGCGGAGGAAAGGATAGCACGACGCTCCTCTACATAGCAACCAGGATCTATGGCGCGGAGAGGGTGGTTGCTGTTACAGCTGAAATGGATTACGATTTCCCCGATACACGCCTCTTCATAGAAGAGGTAGCTGACAAGCTCGGCATACAGCTTGTCACGGTTCCCGTGAACCTGAAGCCCCATATACCGTCCAGGGGCTTACCCATGGCTAATGATAGATGGTGTACGGAGCTCAAGGTAGAGGCTCTTGAGAGAAAATACCGTGAACTATGCGGGGACAGGGACTGCCTGGTACTTGTAGGCGATAGGGATGTGGAGTCAAGTGCTAGGAGCAAGAGACCCCTTATTAGGAGAACGGCTACGGGATACCTACAGGCCACCCCGTTGAGGCAGTGGAGCACCCTTACTCTGCAGTTATACATGCTTGCAGAAAAGATCCCGGTGAACCCGTTGTATGAAGAGGGCTTCTATAGGATAGGATGCTATATATGTCCCTTCCTTCGATCACTAGAGCTGTTAATTATGACTAGGTCGGAGCGGTTTCGTGTGCTATGGAGAGATGAATACTTTTATAGCTTTCTTAGGAGCAAAGGATATGACAAGCCCGAGGAGACTCGTGGAAGCGGGCGTTTAAAGGGGAACCCTGTTGTCGAGCATTATAAGGGTTAGGCCAACCAAGATAGAGCTTATAAGGCTGCGCAGAAGGCTCGCCCTGGCCCGAAAAGTGCACAGGATACTTCGCGAGAGGCTTACAATACTTGTCAACGAGTTCTTTGCAAGGTTACGTGAAGCCTATAGGATAAGGCGCGAGATGGAGCCCGAGCTCAGGAAAGCCTATACATACGCTATAGCTGCTTACAGCTTCTATGGTGAGCGCTTGGTCGGCTATTATAGATCCACGCTCAGGAAAGGCATGCGGGGAATAGCTGGGACAGAGAACATAATGGGGGTCAAGACCTATGCTGTAGAGATCATTGAGCCGGAGACAACGGAGACAGGGGCCGCCAGGGATCTCGACGAGTTTCGGAGAATAGCGGTTAACACGATTAAGCTTCTCATAAAGCTTGGAGAGGCGGACGAGGCCTGTATAAATCTTGGTAAAGAGATCAAGCGGACAAAAAGAAAAGTAAACGCGCTCGAATACATGCTTATACCACAGCTTCTTAGAACAATAAGGTATCTGAGAATGAAGTTCGAGGAGAGGGAGAGAGAGGAGAAAGCTCGTTTAAAGAAGGTTAAATCAATGCTAGAGAAACGGAGAAGCTAGCAGGGGATGGGCCTGGACATGTATAGTGAGGATTATTTGGAGAAAATGCTTGCAGAGGAGTACCGTGTAATAAACCGCCACGCCCCTTATGTTAGGAAAAGTCTCCGGGCGCTTCTACGGGAACGCGTACCTATAATAATTCTACGCGACGGTACACGGCACATGGTTAGGCGTGAGGAGCTAAGGCTTCTGGCAAGCATGCTTGAGGAGGACAAGTGGGATAGTTTAATGATACCAATAATCCTAGAGGTTAACCCGCGGTATGGAGAGGGGGCAGTTGTGGTAAGAGACCCGGTGGCTTCGTTGGTTATTGCAAGGCTTCTAGGGATAAAGGAATATTCAGTGCCCCTAATACTGTTTCGTCCGCAACTGATAGAGCTTAGGGAGAAACTAAGGACTACGACTACAGTGCTCTTTATGCCAGGCTAGGCAGCATAGTATAGTGCTTTATGGAGCGCCCTGACAAGCTCCTCTATGGATACATCTTTCCTAATACGCACTATCGCCAAGTTGGGGTGCCCAGCTATATCGTCCTCCGCTATCCCCTCTCCTACAAGGTTCTTCGCTATCCTGTAAGCCCTTCCCCCAGGAGCCTTTATTATGAGTAGCATAAAGTTTCTCCGAGTATCGAAGAGCACGGCAACAGGCGCCTTAACCACATGACTTATCTTCGATACAAGCGCGGTTCCTCCCCGTGTCTTCCATTTTTTCCTGGCATCGATGAAGCGTAGATCGCCTATGCGCCTCGCCCCCATTGCTAGGTCTATGGCTAGGTTCTTGAGTTCCTCGTCGCGGCGTTTCACAGCCTCTTCTACGCGTCTAAATATTCTTGGATCAAGCTGAGTGGGAAACGGGTTGGCTAGCCATAACACGAACTTCTCCCAGATCTCTTCGTCCCTTATAACAGTAAGCGCCTTAGAGACCTTTGACACGAGCTCGAAAAGCTTCATGTATTTCTGAGGCACGCGTTTGCCGCTATCCATATATGTTACAACCTCTACGAACATACGGAGCCTCTCCGGTATCCTGATACCGCGTTTCTCAAGCTCCTCTCTTATTATTGCGGCGGTAGGCTGTTCTCCCAGGATCAGTTTATCCACATATTTCTCTAGGAGCCTCCTGTTTGTATGCGAGGATAAGTGGTGGTCAACGAATATGATCTCGCCTACACCCATGTGTTCCTTGAGAAGCTTGAGTATATTGGGCAATCTATGGAAAAAGGGTATGTCAAGCATTATCACGGCATCATACATGGCATCGAGGCTTGTAAGGATTCTCGTGAACCTCTCAGGGTCGAGGGGCTTCATGTCGACGACGGCCTTGGCTTCGTAAGGGTATTTCCCCAGCTTGGCCTGGGCGTAGTATACAAGGGCTGCGGAGATCACGCCGTCGGCATCCCAGTCCCCAGCTATCAATACACGCTTAACCCTCTCAGCCACCAGCTCCACCCTTGGCCGTAGCGATCTCTCTCCGTTTTTCACGATACTTCTCTGTTCTAACAAGGATTCCTCCTATAATTATTAACGATACGGCTATGAAGAGCTTATACATTATTGGAGAGATATCGAGCGTTGCATGGATGTCTTTATCTCCCAGCTCAACGTTTATTCTGCCGAAATTGAACAGCGATAACGAATAATATATGAGCCCAATGGTTACTA
>JALVHX010000165.1 GCA_027028805.1 Desulfurococcales archaeon
AGTAGGGGCCGTGTATTGATACGAGGTAGAAGTTTATCTTGGCCTGTCCCCACTCGTTGTCTATGTCCTCCTGCTCCTCCTCTCTCTCGGCGGTGGGCTTCATGTATTTGACTATTAGCTTGAAGCGGGGAACCAGGCTCCCTGACGAATCCCCGGGGCCTGGTATTACGCCTAGTTCTCTCAGGACGCCTGTGTCGTCGTATGGTCTCACTATCTCGTTGATCTTATCGCTTGATGAGCCTGTGGCTGCCGGGTTTAGTATGTAGGGCTTTGCTCCCTCGCCGTAGTCTCTGCTGTTGCACTGTGTGTCGGTGTCTTCGAGTATGTCGGCGGCTTCCGCGACTATCTCGTCTATTGATGCTGTTGCTAGATTGTCGGGGCTGCCCTTGTATATGATCGTGTATTCCTTCTTCTCTATGTCGCGTAGGCTCATCTTGAGGTCTTCGCCTGTCGGGGTGGCCGCGGTGTTTGCGGCGTATGCTATGGGGGTGGCTGTGCCGAGGGCTACTAGGAGGAGTGCGAGGGATGCGGCGATGATCCTTGTGGCCTTGTTCAATTCACTCACCCTATTATTTATCCCGGGGTTGTTTATAGATAACTTTTTCACATAGGCTAGCCACATGTAGCTCTGCTCCCTCTCGCCGCCCCTCTATGTGTGGCTTGGCCTCTCTGCTTATATCCCGGGGGTTCCGAGTTGTTTATTGGGTGGGTTTTGTGCTGGGGTCTCCTCTCGAGAAGCTGGTTGTATCGGTTGCTATGATCGTGTTTGTCGTGTTGGTGGCTTCAGGGCTCCTGTTCCCCGGGGGTGGTGGCGGGGATTATATGGGGCCCGGTGATGTGGCTGATCTTGTTTCGAGCCGTCTCCTGTTTGCCTCCCGTAACACGTCTGTCACTGTTCCGGGTGTCGTTGTGAGGGATCTGGTTATTGGTACTAGGAGCTATGAGGGCGGTGTTCTTGATCTCTATTCCCCCACGGGCTACGAGCATGTTGTCAGGGATAATATAACGTTGTATACGGCCGTTTTCTCTATAAGGGCTCTATGGATCAAGGGCGGCTATGAGGGCGCTCCCGAGGAGCCTGGAGGGCTCTTCAGCATTGTCATGGATAACTCTACTAATGTGACGTATACCGAGGTTATCAGTGGTGGCGGGGAGATACTTGTCGTGCCCCATGTTATCGTTTATTTCTCCAACTCGAGCGGGGCCGGCAACAATACTGTTATAGTGAACATCTATGTAGCGGGCTTCGATGATATATATGTGAATAATCACCCGGTGGAGGAGAGGAGTCTATCGGGTAAATACAATTTCTTGATCACGCAGAGCCTGTCCCCCGTCACCGTTGTGCCTGTAGAGAGGGTGTGGATGAACGACAGGGCACCCCTCTATATAAGGGCCCGGCTGGGTGATTGGGAGCAGACAGTGTTTCTGGGCTATCTCCATCTAGGGGACAGGGTTGTCGTGAACATTTATAGGGTTAGCATAGACTTGTCCCTGGAAATGGTCTCCATGTAGTGGGGCTGGCTGATCGGGTGCATGGATGGGTTTCTTCTACCTCCTTACTCTTGGAACGGCGAATCTCCTGCCCCTGTACTCTATTATTTTCGCGTAGCCCCGGGATACTAGTTCTTCCACGATTTTTTCTCCGCTTAGCCCCTTTTCCTCCGCCAGCTTGTAGATGTAGTCTAGGGGTATGGGGTGCACGTAGATGGTTTTTGCGATTTCTTCTACGAGGTTGTTGGTGAACCCGTATAGTGGTTTCTCTGGGTGTATGAGGAGCCCTGTCTTGTCCTCGCCTAGCTTCTCCGCGTAGACCTGGTGGATCATCATTATTTTTTCCTCGCTCGGCGGCGCCACGTTCTCGTCGGCTGGCGGGCGTATCGGGGTGGCTATGTATGCTTTGTCGGCTCCCAGGGTTTTTATGAAGGATGCTGTTTTCTCCGCCTCCCATATGTTGTCGTTGTAGCCTTCGACGAGCATTGTCTCTGTTAGGAGCCTTCCCCTGTATGTTTTCGCGAAGAGCCTTATGCCGTCGAGTATCTCGTGGAGGTCTAGGCGTGGGTAGGGCCTGTTTATCCTCCTCCATGTATCGGGGCTTACGGTGTCTATTTTCAGGGAAACAGTGTCGAATAGGCCGAGATCTGCTCGGACATCGTCTCTGTAGAGGAGGGAGGAGTTCGTTATTATGGCCACGGGCTTATCGATCATCTTCTTGAGGAGCTCCACTGTTCTGCCTAGGTTAGCGTCGAGCGTGGGCTCTCCGTTGGGTACGAACGTCACTATATCCGCCTTCTTTACGCGGAGAGCCTCCACGACCTCTCTAACTATGTCGGCTGGCTCATAGAACTTTATCCTCTCTATTATGAGCCGGGTTGTGTGGCCTGCTGAGCAGTAGATGCAGGAGTAGCTACAGTATTTATCATAGACGTTGTTCACGCCCAGGCTCATGCCTAGGCGTCTCGAGTACACGGGCCCGAAGACTATTCCCGGAGACGTCAAGGCGGTGCGCCGTGTATCCGCGCCGGTGTCTCCTGTGTTGTTGCGGTTTGTGGTTAGGTGTTTATATAAATGGTTCCTGGGGAGGAGGTTGTTGTGGCGTGGGGTGGCTGTATGGGTTTGTGGGGGAGAAAAAGCGTGGTTTGTTTCTGTGTCATGCTGGGGTTTTTGTTGTCTGGCTTCTTTATTTCTTGAAGTATTTTCTTATTAGGCGTATGAATGGTGGGAGGGCGCGGCTCTGTATTAGTATTGTGCCGGGTCCCTCGATCTCGAATACTATTCCTTCTCCGCCGAACATGAATGATTTGAGTCCTCCGAATTTTCTTGTCTTCCATTTCATCGTGGCGTCCATTGCGACGAAGTGGAAGTTGTCTATTATGATTTTTTCTCCCGGCCCCAGCTCTACCTTGTCTATTCCGCCGTAGCTGTTGACCCAGAGGCCTCCGGCTCCCTCTATTTTTAGCCAGAAGAGCTCTCCCTCGGCTAGTAGGCCTTTGAATCCTCTCCATGCTACGCTTATCTTTGCGTCTCCGTGGTGGGCTAGGTAGCTCATGTCCTGGACGACTATTGGTCTGCCCTTGAGCTCTATGTACTCTATGTCTCCTGGGAGGCTGGGGGCTAGCCATACTTCTCCCTGGCCGTGGGCGGTGTATGTGTTGAGCCATATGCTTTCTCCGCCGGCTAGTTTCCTTAGGAGCGCTGATCCTATTCCGCCCGTGTGCGTCTTGACGTCTATGTCTCCCTTCATGTACACCATTGCGCCTGGCTCGCTTGTCACTGTTTCCCCGGGCATGAGGCTTATTTTTAGGAGGGAGTATGCGGGCCTATGATCTATTCTCCACTCCATGGCTTCTATTCCCTCGGGGCGTGCTTCTCCTCTCTTGTTTTTGTATATAGTGTTTTCCGCGGAGGCGGGTAAAATAGGTTTCCCGGAGGAGAGGTGGGAGGA
>JALVHX010000166.1 GCA_027028805.1 Desulfurococcales archaeon
GCTCGTTGTCTCAACGTAGATCGCTATCCATGGCGCGGGGCCGCTGGGGCTGGATACGTGGAACTCTAGGTAGGATAGGTTGAACTCCACCGTGGTGTTGGATGTGGCGTTGAAGACGCGGTAGTCTCCGTAGCCGTAGAGGTCGTCCCCTGTCACGAGCCCGGGGAGCTCGACGCCTATGGTCTCGTTGTATGGGATCCCTGTCTCCGCGTAGCCGTCGGGGCCTGTCTCTATTGTTCTAAGGTAATAGCCTGTGCCGGGGCCGGTGTAGCCCGTGTACACGTACAGGTATATATGGTCGGCGGGAACCCCCGGCGGCGTATTGATCTTTACGCGTAGGCCTATAAGCGGCCTCTCCAAGACCACTGTCTCGTTCGCATCCACCACCGCCTCCTCCGCGCCGTAGCCGGTGTCAACGGTATAGTTTCCGGGCGCAACGGGGATGGATACGTATCCGTCGCCGCCGGTGTATCGCAGCATCCTATAGATATAGGAGGGGCTTCCCAGCCACACGGGGCTCGCCGGGACGGGGCCGTCGTCTACATAGTATATGTGCACCGTTATGTTGGCGAGAAACATGTATACTTCATGATTCTCCCCGGCGCCCGTGACCGCTATGGTTGCGGCCGCGCCGCCTACTCCAGCCGCATCGTTTGTGCCGAAGCCGGTGTAGGTGTAGCTGTACCACATGTAGCCGAAGCCCCTGAGCCCCACCGTGTAGTTGCCGGGGGTGACGTAGAAGACCGCGCGGCCGCGGCTGTCGCTGTAGGCTCCCTTGAGTATGCTTCCCCCGGGCGTCGCCAGGACCGCGGGGGCCTGGGGAACCGGCTTGTCGGCCACGGCGGCTATCAGGGTTATGCGCGACAGGTTTATGGTCACCTCCACCGGCTCCTCTCCGACGCTTACGCCGTACTCCGCGCCGTAGCCGAACGACTTGTTGTATTCGACCGTCGCGGAGTAGGGGTTGTAGCTGTGGCTGTATCCCTCGAGGAGCACGGTGTAGTTGGAGCTTGGGGCCACCAGGAAGCTCGCCGAGCCGTTCTCATCCGTTGTCTCGGCCCCCGCCACGGCCCCGTAGGCGTCGAGGAGGTAGACGTAGCCGTTTATAACAGGCTCCCCGAGGGGGCCCCTGAGCCTCACCGTTATCGTCGTGAAGTTCACTCTCAGCAGCGATGCATGCGAGGGGGATATCGCTACCGCCGCCCTGTATCCCTCAACGTCCACGGTATAGTTTCCGGGGGTGAGGTAGAAGTAGGCGACGCCGTCCGCGCCCGTGTCATGCGACGCTATAAATGTATCGCCCACATACACCCTCACCGTTCTCGACGGCAAGGGGCCCCGGGGCCCCGCGGCCTCCACAACTAGGAGGCCCAGGTCAACCGTGGCGCTCCACGCCTCCATTGGGCGGAGACTAATGTTCTCCCAGATCACGCCGTGGCCCGCCAGGCCTCCCAGCCAGTAGACGCTGGTCCAGGGCGGCCCGTTGAGCAGGACCGCGTAGTCGCCGGGGGTTGCGAGTATCGCGGCGGCGGACGGGTTGTCGTAGCTGTCTATATACCTCGTCATTATCGGCTCGCCGAGCCCGCCGTTCTCGTCGAGGCCTATCAGGGTCACCCCTATTCCGCGGTCAAGGCCGCGGCCCATGGCCTCGCCGGTCGTGTTCAGGAGAACAGTGGCGGCCGAGAGAAACAGGGAGACGTTGACGACTACGCCCGGCTCAACATGCACCGGCACCGCTTCGCCGTATCCATAAGAGATCCATGACCACACCAGGCTCCTTGTCTCGGCGCCCGGGAGCACCACGGTGTAGTCGCCGGGGTAGACGAGGATCGTTCTAGGCGTCGCGTTCTCCACATAGCCCCCTATATAGTCGTAGTCGCCTGTCTCGTTATAGTAGAGGTATAGGGCTATGAAATCCCAGGGCTCCGGCATATACATGGTTATGTTTATCGCTGAGAGGTTGAGGACGTAGATGTACTCGCGCCTGGTCCCCAGCTCTATCACCGGGTACATGGAGGGATCCGCGGCGTAGCCGGCCTCGATCCTATAGGAGCCGAGCGGGGCCAGTATATGGGCCCACCCATACTCGTCGGTGTAGGCGGAGTAGCTGCTCCACGTATCTATGCCTGAGAGCGTGACACGCTCATGGTACACGGGGCGGCCGCGGGGGCCGAGTATCCTTATCGAGGCCATCGCGGCCGGATACGTCACATTGTATACATGTATGCCTGGCTCGAGCGCGAACCAGGCTATGCCGCCTTCGCCGGGCGCGGACACCGTGTATACGCCCTGGGGGAGGGCTATGGACACCGTCCCGTTGGCGTCCGCCCATATATCCCATGACACGGGGTTATCGGTGGCGTTCGCGTAGAGCCTGATCCTCGCCCCCGCCGCCGGCGCCGTCTCGTTGAGCATCAGCCTGATCACTGCTATGGATAACGTGTAGTTGAGGTAGACGAGCGAGCCCCTCTCCACGACTATTGTCTGGGCCGTGAGCGGCAGGGGGTCGCCGTAGGCGTCGGCCAGGTACACGGTATAGGATCCAGGGGTCAGGACGGCGCGGGCGGTGTAGGGGGCTGTGCGTGGACTGTAGCTGTATATGGTTCTCCCGGGCCCATCCTCCCCGGGGACAGCGACTATGATCTCTATATCGGTGGCCGCCGCCACGCCGCCGGGTGTCTCGAGGCTTATCAGGAGCGTCGATAACACGAAGGTGTCGTTAACCGTCTCGGCCTCGGAGAGGTTTAGTACGAGGTGCTGCTCGCCGTAGCCGATCAAGACGCTCCATAGATAAGTATAGTTGGCTCCCGGCACAGCCACATAGTAGTCTCCTGGAACAAGGTGGAAGGACGCGTTCGTGGATGTATAGACATAGTCTATTATCCTCATGTAGCCCGACACGTTTCTAACGACAACCACGGGGACGGGTGAAGCCTCGAGGGGGATCGAGACGTCTACGAACAACCTGCCCACGCGGACGGTGGCCGAGGAGATGTTTCCCGCGGACACGTTCAGGCGTATGGGGTCGAGGAGCCCTATGCCGTGTATCTCGACCGCGTATTCGCCGGGGAGCAGCGGCTGGGGCTCCACGGTGCTGCCCGAGTAGACGAGGCTATATATCGGCGCGGCGTATATGCTGAGCCGGGCCGGGATAGGAGTCGTGTTGTAGAGAACCGTTATGTTAATGTAGCCCACGGGCAGCTCCTCGGCGTAGCTGTATATGGGCCTCGCGTAGAGGTCTGCTGTGAAGCTATAGTTCCCGGAGCCTGGGCCCAGGAGGGGCTTGAAGACATAGGTTGCGGGGGGCAGGGGGAAGGTGTCGCCGGCGCTCAGAGTGATTGTGCCGAGATATTCTCCGCCGCTCTCCCCGCCCGGGGCAACCGTCCTATACACCTCGTATCTAACCCGGGTGCCCGGCAGGAGGCCGAGGGGGTTATAG
>JALVHX010000167.1 GCA_027028805.1 Desulfurococcales archaeon
CCAGGATCGACTCCGGGTAGCGGCTCGAGGATACCGGGATAACGTATCTCCCCATATCCTCCATCACGCTCTCTACGCTATCAGTGATTATGGGCACGGCTCCGCCGGCCGCGTAGACGTAGGGCCGGTTTGGGCTACTATACCTGTGCACCGGGGTTGGCCTGGGCAGGAAGAGGCCGTAGTGGGAACGCGTTATATACCTATACATCTCCATGTGCCTGAGCCTCCCAACGCCGACGATGTATTCTCCCCGCCCCCTCCCTGCCCCGATCAGGATTACCCTTATCCTACGCGTCTCCTCGTAGAGCCTATCGAGATACGGTAGCGCGGCCGACGAGTCCCTATAGACCCTCTTATCCCTCCTCAGTATCCCCCCGCCTATATCGGTCATCGTATAGACGCCGCATCCGAGCTCCGGCACCTCCCGGGGAACCTCTATCGCCGAGGGATAGTTCTTCGCCACATAGACTCTCGCGGCACCGTATTTCTCGGCGAAATACTCCCTAGCCCTCTCCGTGGTCGCTATGAGAACGTGGCCAGCCGCCTCCCTCTCAAGGGCCTCGTATATGCGGCGCTTAACACTATACAGGGGGGCGAGGACTCCTCCCCTAACCCAGCGGAGCTGTATACTCCATATCTCGTGGTAGTCGACGATCACCGGGGTCTCTCCGAGAGCGGCCGCGGCAACATGCATAGCCTCAAGGTTCACGGCCAAGACGATGTCGGGCCGCTCCTCGCCCGCCACCCTGCGCAGGCACTTTGAGACGCTCCCCGTTGCATGGAGCACGTGTCTCAGGAGAAAGGAGCGGGGCCCCGAGAGGCCGCAGGCGCTATAGACCCTGTCTATGTATTCATCCATATCGTCTATGAGGGCCGGCGGCCCTCCACCGGCTTCTCCCACAAAGACTATCCTGGAGCCCGGATAGATTCTCTTAAGCGTCATCAGCATCTTCTCTATCCTGGCATCCGGCAGGGGATCATAGCTCACAACCATGAACACGGGGTCACCGGGAGCCATGCCGCCGCACGCCTCCATACAGCCCTCTGGGGCGGGGCGCGGCTAGGCCCCCTCTATGCTCTCCCTTATGGCTTCCTCGTAGCTGTCCCAGGGCCTCGTCCTCACAGCCCTGTATGCCTCTCTTCTCAGAGAGTTCATCTCCTCGCCCGTCATCGATAACGCGTGCTCGATGATCTCTCGGAGAGAGTCCTCGAACCTGTAGCTGTCTATCACCATCATGCCGCGGCCCCCGTACTCCTTCACAGCCTCTATCATCGTGTCAACTATTATCGGCGCGGCCCCCGCCGCCATGCACTGGTAGAGCTTGTTCGGGCTATAGTAGTCGTGGATCGGCATAGGCGTGTAGGGTATGGGGCACAGGTGCATGTGCGTGAGCTTCTCGAGGAGATCCAGCTCCTTCTCTATGAAGCCGTGGTGTATGAAGCCTTTCTCGTCGCCGAAGAGCCGGCCCCTGCCGAACATGTTCATGAACAGCTTCTCGCCGAACAATGGATGGCTCCTTATGATCTCCAGGAACTCGGTTATCCTCCTATGCATTATGCCGAGATGCTTCATCGTATTATATGATCCTATGAAGCACATGTTTATCCTATCGACGCCCAGCTCGCGGAAAACAGTTGACTCGAGCTCGAGCCTCGAGGGATAGTTCCTCAACACGTATACGCGCCGGCCCCCCATAACCCTGTATATGCGCGCCACGTACTCGGAGACAGTCCATATAGTCGACTCCAGCAACGCCTCCCACGTCTTCTCCGAGAACCACTGGATAGCCCTCAGACCCGAGGCCTTGTCGACCAGGCCCCCCGGCTTCTCGACTATGTATCTGAAGGCCGCCAGGTTCGGGTAGAACTCGTGGTCGTCGAAGACAACATGGTCTGCGAGGCCGGCGACGAGCCCCATAGTCTTAATATTCACCGCCACCACGACGTCGGGCCTGACTCTGCGGAGGATCCTGGAGAGCCTGCGCCGCGCCATGAAGCGGCACGGCTCTATCCCGAGTAGCGCGCAGGGCCTTGCGGAGAAAACGTGTCTAGAGTCTATCATGGAGGGGTCTATGAGCGAGGTGTACCTGTAGGGGCCTATGAAGTATACCTCGTGGCCCAGCCTCTTCACAACCATTATCTCTTTCTCGACACGTATATCCGGCATCCCATCGATGCTGACGAACGCGACCCTCAACTATTCCAGCCCCCGCGCCCCAGGATCACCTACTCGCCCAGCTCCTCGCGCCGGAGCCTGAAGACAACCGTGCCGCCGCAAGTATACCGGGGCCCCGGGTCGGGGCACTGCACATAGGCCGTGTCGTCGCGGGGCCCCACCCCCATGTCTTTCGCTGAAACACCTTTCAGGAACGGGGAGAGAATGGTGAGCATGGCGGCGAACGCGTGGATGCAGATAGGCTTATCCTGCATAGGTGGGACATAGTATTTCTCCACCACGAAAGAGTCGCCCGGCCTATAGCCGAGCGCGCAACGCCCCCTAACCTCCTCGACAACGACCCTAACACGGTATTTCTTCACCGCGCACCGCCTCCCTTTCGCGGAGAAGCCGTGGACGCCTCACCTGTGCCCACGCCCAGGGCTTTTATTCCAGGAACGCCTTAACAGCCTCAGCTATCCTCCTCGACGCCTCCCCTCCCCCGTATAGGTCTCCAGGGTTTATCCTAGGCGGCTTCTCCTCGATAAACCTCTTAACACCCTCTATGATCGCCTCCTCGCTACTGCCCGCTATTATGTTCCACCCATACTCCACCGTCTCAACCCACTCGGTTGTCCCCCTCATTGTGACCACGGGCGTGCCAAGTATGAATGACTCCTTCTGAAGCCCCCCGCTATCGGTGAGAGTGACGGCGGCGTCCCGGGCCAGCCTCAGGCTCGTGAAATAGGGAACAGGCTTCAGTAGACAGACGCCCTCCGCCTCCTCTAGGCGGCCGGCGAGACCTGTTTTCTCGAGCGCCCTCCTCGTCCTCGGGTGGACGGGGTAGATGATCCTGAGCCCCGTCTCCCGGGGGATCCTTGTCAGAGCCGAGACTATGGATGCGAGCGCCGCGGGGTTGTCGGTGTTCTCGGCCCTGTGGCATGTCACGTATATGTATTCCCCCTTCTCCGCGCACCCGGGCGTCCAGGCCCTGTCTATCCTGTCCCTGAACAACACTATGTTATCATACATCACGTCTCCCACAGGATAGATCCTCGTTATATCGATGCCCTCCGCCAAGAGGTTGGCGTAGGCGTAGCTGGTCGGCGGGAAGAGGAGCTCCGACAAGTGGTCTAGGAGAACCCTGTTCAGCTCCTCCGGCATATAGTGGAGCCTGCTCCTCAGCCCCGCCTCAACATGCGCAACAGGTATCCCCATCTTGGCCGCCGCTATGCCGGCCGCGAGCGCCGAGTTCGTGTCCCCCGGCACCACCGCTATACG
>JALVHX010000168.1 GCA_027028805.1 Desulfurococcales archaeon
CGTCGAGACGGCTGTGGCCGAGGGGTTACTGCCCGCAAGGCCGCCTGTTGTGGCCGGGTCCTCGGGCGTGGTCAGGGTGCTCGAGGCTGGCGCGGGCCTCGACTACTCCTTGTCGGGTGCGCTTGTTTCCGTGGGCGCTCTTTGTGGCAGAGGCGTTCTAGGCGTCGACGTTGACGGCGTGTTGTCCGAGTATCCATGTGTTCCCGGAGACTCGGTTATAGGGGTTGTAGGGGAGGCTGGGGGCCTTGAGGCCGCGCTCTACTGGGTTCTCCTGGGAATAGATGCCGCCGCGAAATCTGGTGGTGGGAGGCTCCTTGTCGTGGGGGGAGGCTTGTCGGGTGTCTCGGCGGCCCTCTACAACATATATGCTGGCGGAGGCGCCGTGGTGTATACTCGTCGTGGCAGGGGCTTGTATAGGAGGCTCGGCGTGGAGGCTGTCTCGGAGCCCGGCGAGATCCATGGGTCTTTCTCAGCCGTATATGTATCGAGCCTCTCCACGGGCATGGCCCTGGATGCTCTCGGGCACCTGGCGGCGGGCGGTGTCGCAGTATATAGTCCGGTGGCCGCCCATGTTTTCCCTGGCCCGGCTTCCCGGGGGATACGGGTGGAGATCGCCGAGCCCGTGTATGGGAGGTATGGGGAAGCACTGGATCTATGGCGTCGCCTTAGGAGGTTTGTGCGGGTGGTGCGTGTGAAAAACCCGGTGGATGCGGCCGGCCTTGTACCTGCCCCGGGCCTGGGCGCGGTGGTTTTTGTCGGCGACTAGTTTTCTTTTATCAGCCGCCCTATTCTCTTGATGCCTTCCCTTATGGTCTCGGGTGGGGGGTAGCTGAAGCTTAGCCTCATGCTGTTTTCTCCGCGGCCGTCGGGGTGGAAGCTCTGGCCGGGGACGTATGCCACCTTGTATTTCTCTATGGCTGTATGCATGAGCTTTGTGGCGTTGAAGCCTGGCTTGTTTATGTAGGCGAAAACGAAGAATCCTCCGACGGGCCTGGAGTACCATACGTAGTCTGGGAAATACTCTTCTATGGCGCTTATCATGGCATCCCTCTTCTCCCTATACACCTCCACCAGCCTCGTGGCATGCTTCTTGAGTAGCTCGCGCTTCAAAGCCTCAAGTAATATATACTGGTTGAGCGTGGGGCTGTGTAGGTCCATGTATTGTTTGACGAGCTCGAGCCTTCTGGCGAGCTCTGGGGGGCTGGCTATCCAGCCTATCCTGAGGCCTGGCGCGAGTATCTTGCTTACCGTGCTCATGTATATGACGCGGCCCTCCTTGTCTATGGTGCGGAGGGGCGTGGTGTCTACTGTTGGGTCGAATACGAAGTAGCTGTATGGATCATCCTCGACTAATAGGAGGTCATATTGGCTGGCCAGCTCCACCAGGTATCGTTTCCTGTCCCGCGACATGGTTGTGCCTCCCGGGTTCTGGGCCACGGGGATCACGTATATGAACTTGGGTTTGACGCCTTCGCTTCTCAGCTTCCTCAACTGCTCCTCTAGGAGCTCTACCTTCATACCGTTCTCGTCTATCGGTATGCCTATGAGTTTTGCACCGTAGAACCGGAACACGCCTAGAGCGGCTAGGTAGGAGGGCGACTCTGTTATGACGATGTCTCCTGGAGATATAAAGGTTCTCCCTATGAGGTCTAGGCCCTGCTGGCTCCCCGATGTTATTATTATCTCCTCCGCGTCCACGCGGAACCCTTTTGTCTCGTAGAGGTATTTAGCCAGGGGCTCGCGGAGCTCTATCACGCCCTTTGTCTCGCTGTACTGGAGGCTGTATGCGCCATAGTTCTTTATTACAACCCTCATGATGTCCTCGAGCTCGTCGAGGGGGAAGTAGCGGGGATCGGGGATGCCTCCGGCGAGGCTGATCACGTCCTTCTTGGCGCGTATTATGCGGAGGAGCTCACGGATCTCCGATGCCTTTATACTCTTGGCCGCGGGTGTTAGTAGATCGGTGAAGCGCGGTGACAATATGTATCACCAATACCTGTATATACTGTTCGGTGGATTGAAAAAAGTATTGGCCACGGTGGGAAAATAGTGGTTTCTGAATACAATGTTATATATAAGAAGATACGGAGAAACATGCTTAGAATAGCACATGTATACCCGAGCATATATGAGGCAAGCGTCTCAAGCCTCGCGACACATATGATCTATTATCTCGGCAACAGCTACCCGGAGGTATATGTTGAGAGGTTCGCCGCCGATATAAATAGTGGGGTCAGGAGCATCGAGACGGGTAGCCCGCTCAGGGACTTCGACCTAGTCCTCTTCAGCATACACTATGAGCCCGATTACGCTAACATGGCTGGGATCCTTTATAGGGCCGGTATACCGCCGAGGAGAAGCGATAGGGGGCGCGGCGATCCGGTTGTGCTGGCCGGCGGCCCCGCCCCCATGGCTAACCCTGAGCCCATAATGGGTATCGTGGACGCCGTCGTTGTAGGCGAGGTCGAGCCCCTTCTCCCAGCTATCATAGAGGCCTCGCTGGGGCTTGGGAGAGAGGAGGTCTTGGAGGCCTTGGCTGGTCTCCGGGGAATATATACTGGGGTGGAGGGTGTGGAGAGGGTTTATGCCGAGAGCCTCGACGACGCATATTATCCTGTGAGACAGATCCAGCCCGTTGACCGGGAGCCCGTTTATGGGCGTGGCTTGATAGTGGAGTCGTCGCGTGGATGCAGGTTTATGTGCAGGTTCTGTATGGAGACAAGGGTTATGCAACCCTATAGGGCTAGGAGCTATGCGTCTCTGTGGGGGATCATAGAGCGCGGCCTGGAGATCAATAGGGTTGGCAGGGTGGTGTTCTACAGCCTCTACTTCCTCGGCTCCGAGGCTGAGAGGAGGGTTTTGGAGAGGATTATGGACGAGGGATTGGAGGCCTCCATACCAAGTCTCCGCCTCGAGGTCGTGGATGAATGGGTTGCCGATACTGTTAGGGCTGTTGGCCAGAGGACTGTCGCGCTGGCTCCCGAGGCGTTTTGTCCATGGCTTATAGGCCTCTATGCCAAGTACTCGATGGATCTGCTCCGGGATTATTCTAGATACGAGCTCTTCTTTAGGAGAGGTGTCAACGTCAAGCTGTACTTGATCGATGGTGTGCGGGGGGAGCCGGCCGAGTGTACGAGACGAAACATAGAGAGTATTAGGAGGATAGCCGCGCTGGCCAGGAGGCATGGGGCGAGGCTAAGGGTTACCATTAACCCGCTTATACCTAAGCCGTGGACGGGGTTTCAGTGGATAGGCATGGTGGAGCCGGGGAGGGCTAGGAGGATTATATCGTTGTATAGGAGGGAGCTGGGCGGTCTCGTGGAGAGCAGGCCTATATATGTTCCATGGGCCCAGGTGCAGGCCGAGATAGCTCTCGGGGACAGGGGGCTGGGCGAGGCTATTATAAGGTGGGGCG
>JALVHX010000169.1 GCA_027028805.1 Desulfurococcales archaeon
CCTGGTACTCCTTGGCCTCTGCCTCATGTACCTTGTTGTCGCTGCTATAGGGCGGGAAGAAGCCCTTAGGGCTCCAGGCCTTGGGGTATACGAACGTAGCTCCCTCAAAGGCCTCGTCCATGTCGTGCACTATCTTGAACTCGGAGCCCCAGTGCTCAGTATACTTCTTAACCTGCTCTATCACGGGATCCATCAGCTCGAAGCCCGGCGGATGAGCTATCGTCACATCCGCTCCAAGCATCGCCGCCATCAACGCGACGCTCTGGGGAACAGCCAGGGGTTTCAGGCCGCCGCTGTAGGCGTAGCTGACCACGAACTTCTTTCCACGCAGATCCTTGGGCCAGCCGAGAGCCTCTAGGGCCGCCTGGGCGTCGGCGAGGGCCTGGAACGGATGATACACATCGTCCTCCATGTTGAGCACAGGCACGCTGCTCCACTTAGCGAACTCCTCTATGATCCTGTGGCCGCGGCCTATGATCCACTTAGCGGGCTTGCCATAGATCCTGATCGCTATCCCGTCTCCGTACCTGCTGAGAACTCGGGCCACATCCCGTATAGCCTCTGTCTGGTAGGGAACCATGTCCTCGGGCAGCGTCGGCGCATAGACCTGGTCGGGGCTGATGAATATACCGTTGCCGCCTAGCTGATAGATCCCTGTCTGGAAGCTGTTTCTCGTGCGCAGGCTCTTGTTGTAGAATATGAGATAAAGCGTCTTGCCCCGCAGATACGGGGTTTCCACGCCTAGGTGGAACTTCTGCTTCAGATCCCTGGCCGCCTCCAGCACCTTGAATATATCGTCTATACTGTAGTCGATGTTCCTCAGCCAGTGTTTGCCGCTGAAGTACCCCACGTACCATGGGAGGCTCATGTCTCCTACCCCGGATATATATTGTATTGTTGAATACATAGAGCCGGGAAGCCAATATTTATGTTTCCGTCAACATCCGCGGAGACGCCGCTAGGGGAACCTATGCGGGAACACCCTCCTAAGCTCGCCTGGTTCCCCACGGAACAGTGTGAGAAACACCTCCAGGAAAGGCTTAACCCTACCCCGTACCAGGTGGCCGGCATAAACCTCGCCATGGCTCCTGGCGACGACTATGTGTAGATGAGGAGAGTAGTCTCCGCCCCGGAATATTATTGATCCATGCAGGCCGACGACCTCGAGCACATGGCCCGGGAAAGGCTTTATCTCAGCGACATCGTATCCGTCCCCGCGGAAAACACCTATCTCGAGACTCTCCAAACCCCCTATTGCGTGGACAACAGCGCTATAGCCCCCGCCTATACCCCGGAGGAGATCCACCAGGATCCCCGGGAGCTCCTGCCCCTCCTCTATTCGTGCATAGACGGTTTCGTTGAACCGGCCATAACGATAAGCACCACGCTCCAAGACACAGCACCACCGGGTTGATGCGTGTTGTCCAGGCTGAATAACATTGATTTTATACTGGGCCTCCATCTATGATTTATGAGTTGTGGTGTAAGGCGATGGTGTATATAATTGACACCACGATGCGGGACGCCCACCAATCCCTCCTCGCGACAAGGTTTAGGACAAGAGACATGCTCCCTATAGCCGAGACCATAGATGAGGCCGGCTTCTATAGCCTAGAGGTATGGGGAGGAGCAACATTCGACGCCCCCCTAAGGTTCCTGAGAGAGGATCCATGGATCAGGCTCCGGCTAATACGCGAGCGCGTCAAGAAGACCAAGCTACAGATGCTGCTGCGGGGACAGAACCTGGTGGGCTATAGGCACTATCCCGACGACGTGGTTGAGAAGTTCGTGGAGCTAGCATATAGGAACGGGATCGATATATTCCGTGTCTTCGACGCGCTCAACGATACGAGGAACATGAGGACGAGCATAAAGACCGCCAAGAAGCTTGGAGCAGAGGTGCAGGGCGCTATATGTTATACGATAAGCCCTGTCCATAACATTGAATATTATCTACGCGTAGCCGAGGAGCTTCTCGCGCTCGGCGCCGACTATATAACGATCAAGGACATGGCGGGCATCCTCGAGCCCCATGTAGCATACGAGCTCGTGCACAGGCTTAAACACGAGCTACGGGTAAAGGTAGACGTGCACACGCATGCAACAGGGGGCTTGGCGGTCGCCACATACCTGGAGGCCGTCAGGGCCGGCGCCGACTACATAAATACTGCTATATCGCCGCTCGCGTTCGGGACGGCGCAGCCCGGCATACAGAGCGTCTACTACGCGCTCCCGCCCCAGAAGAGGCCGCGGATCAATATGAAGGCCATTGACAAGATATCAAAGTATCTTCGACGAGTCATCGAGGAGAAATACATACACCTGCTTAACTGGAGAATACTCCTCCCCAACCCCGACGTCATAATACACCAGATACCCGGCGGCATGTTCTCTAATCTCATAGCACAGCTCAGGGAACAGAAGGCTCTCGACAAGCTCGACGAGGTTCTCGAGGAGGTTCCACGGGTGAGAGAAGAGCTGGGGTGGCCTCCCCTCGTAACCCCCCTCTCACAGATAGTTGGCACACAAGCCGTGCTCAACGTGCTGGTCGGCAGATACAAGGTTATACCCAAGGAGACGAGGGACTATGTAAAGGGGCTCTACGGCAGGCCACCCGCCCCCATAAAGCCCGAGATTAAGAAGCTTATACTGGGAGACGAAGAACCCATAAACGTGAGGCCAGCCGATCTCCTAGAGCCGATGCTCGACAAGTGCAGAAGAGAGCTCGAGAAGCTCGGGTATATAGAAAAAGAAGAAGACATACTAACCTACTGTCTCTTCCCACAGCAGGCCCTGGAGTTCTTCAAGCTGAGGCGTGAGGGCAGAATAGAGGAGCCCACCAAGCCCCAGGGATACGGCAAGGTCGTGACGGTAATAATTGATGGAAGAGAATACCGCGTAGGGGTGGAGGGGGTCAGTATAGATGTTATAGAAGCAGCCGCCCCGATACCCGCTATAGCTGCCGCTCCATCACCTATCCCTATACAAGCAGTTGCTCAGACGGTGTCCGCGGGAGCCGCGGCCGCCGAGGGGGAGCCGGTCAAGGCCCCCATGGCGGGTAAGATAATAAAGATCCTTGTGAAGCCTGGGCAGAGGGTTGGGAAGGGCGATAAGCTCGTGGTGCTGGAGTCGATGAAGATGTATACAGACATAGTCGCGCCCCGCGCCGGCACGGTGACAGCTGTTGTTGTCAAGGAGGGAGAAAACGTGGAGGCCGGGCAACCCCTGCTCTATATAAAATAGATGACGTAGCGTCTACGCAGACTCGTCCCGGGAGGCCTGGGAGCCATGCTTGAGCTCATACAGCTTCTCTGGGAGAGAATGGGGCTCAGCTCGTTGACGCCCGGCAACGTAGCGATGATCGTGGTCGGCCTGGCGCTGGTGT
>JALVHX010000170.1 GCA_027028805.1 Desulfurococcales archaeon
GCCCAGGAGGGATCGCTTATAGAGCTGAGGATCGTGGTGGTTATGTTGAGTGTCTCTCCGGGGCCCAGGTGTTCTCCAACAGCCTCTGTTACATCAACGTTGTCCACGCGTATCTCGGTCAACGTTATCTCTCTCCCCCCTATGTTGCGGAGAACGAGGCTGAGCAGTATATTGAAGGTGTCATCCTCCCCCTTTATGCTGCGGAGCTCCGCGGCTAGCACTACGAGGTTCTCCTTCTTATGCAGCACCAGCTTATAGGTGGCCGACACCTTCTCCCCCATATTATTGCTCACCTCGACCACAACGGTCTGGTTCGCCTTCCCTATGACCGCGTTCTCGTCCCACGGGATCTTCACGACTATGGTCATCTTCTGGTACGGGTTGAGCGGCATCCCTATGGAGAGGAAGTTGGATAATGGATAGTTCTTCACGTCCACGACGACGCCATATGCATAGTATACTCCGCCGCCCCGGGTAGCCGCCGCCAGGGTCGAGGGGAGGAGCCCGTTCACCTTAACGCTCGTAATAGTCATGGGCTCCGTGGAGTTGTTGAATATGACCAGCAACAGGTACCACGTATTAGTCTCATCATCCCACAACAGCCTGTGCTGGGAGAGAACGAGCCGGGCACGCGGCTTCTCAGGGGGCTCCAGGAGAGGCTTGGGCGGGGGAAACAATACTACGAGCAACACCAGCCCTATAACTATCCCCAAGCCGACGGCAACGATCATCACCATGCCGAGCACGTTCAAAACACGCAACCCCGCCCATAATACATAGAGGCTCCCCGAAGCCCCCGGGGAGGCGGTGGGGAGACGCGGCTGGAGCAGGGAGCGGGGAGACGGGCCGCCGGCCGCGCACCCGCCCCCTATACATAGGGTTGTTTATGCGATTATTATTTTATCCCACAGCTCCCCCGGTTCTCCGCGGCGCCGCGGAAGGGGGGTTACAGCTCTATGTTTGCGTGAACCTGTCTTAGATCCTCCTCTGTCTTGCCCAGCCTCCTCATAAGCTCCACGACGACGCCGTCGAGGAGAACCATCACCGTGTCCTCGAAGAGCGTGCCGAGGGGGGCCAGGGGCTCGTGTATCCCGAGTATCTGGCGGGCGAAGTAGTCCTCTTCTTTCGCTATCTTTGTGCGGCCCGGTATGAACACTATTATGTCCGCGAGCCTGGCCAGGGGGCTGTCGGGGAAGCTGGTCAACGCTATTATCCTGGCCCCCACCTGCTTGCCCGCCTCCGCCGCTGTCACTATGAGCCTCGTCCTCCCCGAGCCCGATATAGCTATTATGACGTCGTTCTCCCTTATCCTAGGTATAATCGTGTCTCCGAGAACAGCCACGTGGTAGCCCAGGTGGAGGAGCCTCATCGCGAACGCGCGGCCCACGAGGCCGCTGCGCCCCGCACCCATGACAAGCACGCGGGCCCCTCTCCTATACGCGTCGACGAGCTCGTTGATCATAGCCTCTATCTCCTCATCGCTCACCTTGTCCAGGCTCCTCGCTATGAACCCGGTTATCTCGAGAACCGCGTCACGTATAAGACCGGAAACCATGCCCGCGCACCACCATTATCCAGAGCCAATATAGTCCACGGGGCCGTTATTCGGGAGAAAAACGCTCTAGGCGATGACACGGGATCCCTCCCTGGCCACGCATCCCCCAGGGGGATCTAGACTATCTTCATGTAGACGAAGGAGGCGTATACGCGGCCGTCGAAGTATCTTGTCTCAACGCCCCTCTCCCTGAGCCTCTCGTCGACCTCCCTGGGCGTGAGGGAGGAGGGGTCGTGTTTCTTGCTGGCCAGTATGAAGTTGCACGCGTAGCCGAACACGGGGACCCATGCCTGGTACTCCATGATATGGGGGAAGACGCTGGATATGTTGCGGAGAACCATCCGGTATTCGCGTGGATAGAAGAAGCTGTTCCCGGCCTGCGTAACCATGACGCCGTCTTCTCCGAGGACGCGGTAGGCTTCGCGGTACACGTGCTCGCTGTAGAGCTCTCTCGCCGCCTCCCCGGCATAGGGGTCGGTTAGATCAAATATGACGACGTCGAAGGAGCCGCTTGGCGCCTCCTCGAGATACTTTTTCCCATCCATGATGACGACCTCCGCCCTCGGGTCATCGAAGCTCCCCTTGTGCATGAAGCCGAGATACTGTTTGGCGAACTCGACGATCTCCCCGTCTATGTCGACCATCACCGCTTTCTCGACGCTCCCATGCTTCAACGCCTCCCTGAGGGTGGCTCCCTCGCCCCCGCCTATTATCAATACTCTCCGTGGCCGGGGATGGAGAACCATGGCCGGGTGAACCAGGCTCTCATGGTAATAGTGCTCGTCGAGCTCGCTGCTCTGTATAAGGTTGTCTATGATCAACGCTCTCCCCATACCCACTATATCCGCTATCATGACCTCCTGGTAACGCGTCTTCTTCATGACATGTATCCTCGCAACCTTGTACATGCTGCGCGAAAACCTGCCCACAGGCTCTATTACCACGAAGCCCTCATCCACACGCTCCTCGCCCGACAAGGCCCGGAACCACCCCTACTATATATAGTTGACCCGTTGCCCCCGGGGGGCTCCCCAGGGGGCCGCGGCGGCCACGGATCCAATGTCTAGTCCCCGGCTAACTATATATGTGTCCCCTATGGGCGCCCGGTCTCTCTCCCCCTCCTTTTCCCGGCGAGCTTTTCTATCACGTAGCGGGCTGTGAGCCTGACCGCTTCCCTGCTCGTGTAGCGGGGCCTCCACCCGGTTCTCTCCATTATCTTGTCTATGCTCATGATTATCCGTTTCACGTCGCCGGGCCACCCTACTCCGTGGCCGTAGGGCCTGTATATGTACTCGACGCGGCCAAGCCCCATCTCTTCGACAACTATATCCGCTATCTCTTTCACCGTGACCGCGTCCAGGTTGCCCACGTTGTATGCCTCGAAGCCGCCTCCATGGCTTCTCTGGGCCGCCAGGGTGGCCTCAACCGCGTCAGAGACATATATGTAGCTCTTGGTCTGGGTCCCGTCGCCGAGTATCACGAGCCTCCGGGGATTCTCCAGGAGCTTCTTCACGAAATCAACTATGACTCCATGAGTACTCCTCGGCCCGATCACGTTGGCGTAGCGGAGAACCGTCGCCTTTATCCCGTAGAGGCTGGCGTAGCTGTGGATGAGGCTCTCGCACGCCGCCTTGGATGCGCCGTAGACGGAGACGGGCGCGAAGGGGTGATCCTCCCTGACCCTCTCGACACGGGGCTCGCCGTAGACGGTGCTACTGCTCGCGAACACGAGCTCCCCTATCCCGCTCCTCCGCACCGCCTCCAACACGTTGAAGGTGGCCACAATGTTCTCCTCGAAATGAATC
>JALVHX010000171.1 GCA_027028805.1 Desulfurococcales archaeon
GGAGCGAGGTCTCTACTCGATGGATTAGGAATATCCGCGACGTTATACGGGAGGGCCAGAAGATTGTTGTAAAGGTTATCAGGGTTAACCGGCGGACGAAAGCTGTTGATGTTAGCTTGAAGAAGGTCCATGACACGGATCGTCGTAAGAAGATGTTGTGGTGGAAGAGGTATCTTAGGGCGGCTAAGATAATAGAGCTTGTGGCGGAAAAGAACGGGCTAAGCATAGATGATGCCTATAAGGAGATTGTTTGGAAGCTCGAGGACTATTATGGTAACCCGATGGATGGTTTAGAGGAGGCGGTTATGCGCGGCCCCGAGGCGCTTGTCGAGGCAGGCGTTCCCGAGGATCTCGCTAAGCTCGTCTACGAGGAGGCTAAGAAGCATGTTAGGATAAAGAAGGTGAAGATAAAGGGCCTGCTCGTTCTCCGGAGCCTCGCCCCTGACGGGGTTGAGCGTATCCGTAAGGTATTGCTGGCTATACCCGGTGCTATGTCTGGGGCGGGCGAGGAGGTTAAGCCTAGAATATATACGTTGGGTGCGCCACGCTATGTTGTCGAGGTCGAGGCGCTGGACTATAAGACGGCGGAGAAGGCCTTGGCGAAGGCCATATCTGAGTCCGAGCGGCTCGCCAAGGAGCTGGGTGTCGAGTTTAGATTTGAGCGTGAGCGGAGATGAAGTGGCTGCTGAGATATTGTCCTAGGTGTAAACGATATACTCTTAGACGCGATAAGTGTCCTATCTGCGGGGGAAGCCTGGTGGTTCCGCATCCCCCGCGTTTCTCTCCGGAGGATAAATATGTTAGACTACGCGTGGAGGCTAAGAGGAAGGCTGGTCTGCTGGTTTTAGAGCCGAACCTATTCTGTAAGGGTTACTCGGAGTAAAAATAGGATAATAACGCGATAAACAAATAGTGAGCGAACGCACATTGTTTCTCTGAACGGATTATTCTCTAATTGTTTTCTCGGTAATATTATATCTTATACAATATATAGGCCTGTGCAACAGTGTATTCGAAGACGCCGGCCTCCACGTGGTAGAGCGGTGTTATATCTACTTTTACTAGTTTAAAGTACTTTGGCCCCTCTATTTCGAGCGACGATACGCCGTGTAACTCGAGAACCTTGTTGCTGAGCCTGTATCCTTCTTTCTTCATAGCATATGTCAGCATTCTTATCATGAGAGGGGTGTAGTCTACTCCTCCATGCTTGGTCTCGCTCCATTCCAGGTTGTTCCACGCCAAGGGGTACTCGAAGAGGTACTCTGCTTTACGCGGATCTAGATAGGTATCGGCGGGGTAGCCGGAGTACTGTATGTATATTGGGATCCTCGCGGTGTCGCCGAGGGGGATGAAGCGCACATCAGGGGGTTGTTCAGGAGACTTGGGCGGCAACGTTATTGGGCGGCCAATATACGCTGATTGTCCTCCGAGAAAGCTTCTTCCCAGGCTCAGCGTCTCTACTAACAGTATATATACGGTGGCGTTGGGGTCATGTTTCTTTATTGTCTCGTTTATGAGGCCCCATGCTGTGTACTCGTTGGAGAGGAATATCTGTGAGATAAGCCTTTTCCCCTCCTCTGGGCCGGCGGAGTCGGCGAGTGTGTGCGCGTGGCCTAGCTCGACTATCCAGTAGCTATAGTCCCAGTAGGCCACAACGTATACGTTGCCGCTGGTGTTCCTAATAATATTCATTATGTCGAGGAAGCCGCTCTTGTTCATCAACGGGGTCTCCGTGTCCTCGGGTATACCTGTATAGTATACGGCAGGGGGCTGCGCTAGCCCGGCGTAGGCGGGATATATGTTGGCGGCGAGCGAGCCGGCTATAACCCAGAGGATCAGCGAGGAGTACAGTATTTTGATCCACTTGGCCTCGGGGGATATGTAGCTGAACACTAGTGTCCTGTATAGACTGTATGCTATGAACGGGGTTATAGAGGCGGCCGTATACACTGTTAGCGATGGATCCACGTACGATGCAAAGACGCCGGCTACGAATCCTATGGTTAATATGTAGGGGAGAGTGTTTTTCCATGGCTCCGAGAGATACTGGCTTCTCATAAGAAGCAGCACGGCGAAAGGCGCTAGGAAGACGAGTGAGATATAGTCGCGGAGCGGCTCATACTCCTTCACATACATCTCCGGGAGCCCGGGGGCCTCTATTAGCAACGATAAGATATATGTTGCGGACACCGCGAGAGCGATCACCGATACTACTCCTGTGAGGCGCCACATGTTCACCCTTATATGCTCTCCGCCGGAACGCGCTATGAACTCCGCGTATTCCAGCCAGGCCGCGGCGGCAGCCAGGATGAGCAGTATTAGCGAGAACACGTGATAATATGTTATAAACGCATACATAGTGGCGGCACCGGATGCTGCGGCGACAACTATCATCAGGAGGGCTGCTGCCAGGTGTTTTTTCTCAACATGGCCGCTATACACCAGCACCAGCATATAGAGCGCATATACTATTATGGGGAACCATCCCGAGCCCCATAGCATCCATAGGAGACCCAGCGCCGCGGCTCCCGCGGAGTAGGCGGCGGCGTTGTTCTTTGAGAAACCATAGGCGATGAGGAGTGTTGAGAGAAGAGCTATGGGCTGGAGTATATATGATCCATACATCGTGTATTTCATCCAGTAAAGCGTGGCGGGCACGGTGGCGAGTATGAGCGAGGAGAGCCCGGCCGCTACGTGATCATTGAATACGGCGAGTGTGGCGAGATATATGGCTAGTATATAGACTATGCCCATCAACAGCGTTGCCAGCCCTAGATCGCTTACCCCGAGCCCGGCCAGGAACGCGTCTAGGTATATGGGCGTCCTATATAGGTTTCTGCCCACGGGATACCAGAGCCATGTATCCCGATAGGGGTCTCCGCCGCCGCGTAGATACGAGACCACGTGTCTATGGAACCAGGGAGACGAGTCGTCGAGGTATTCCTTATACTTGATCCCCGCGTAGCCTAGATACAGGTATAGTGTAAGGGCTATGACTAGAACCAGTAACCCGACCATAAGCGCCAGCCGTGCACGCTTCAAAGCCCACCAGGCCCCCATGGCTCTGTGGCCTGTAATCCTGCGACAGCATACAGCTGTTTAATCATGCAAATAACATGGTTTGGAATAAAAGTTATTTGTTGCCCATAGTCCTAATTAGGTTGAAGACAAGCGATGCGGCTGGTGCGGGAGCCGTGCCGAGAAGGATTAAGCGTTCAATGATACATCATGTGTTCGAGTACGAGTACTTTGTCGAGAAAATAGGGGGCGTGGCGATCGCGGCGGCTATGACGGCTATAATAATAGTGTTGGCTGGCTGGGTGGATGCCTACAGATACTATTCCAGGTTCGCTGCATCCACGTCGCTGAGAATGCTGGGCCTCCCCTTGGCTGTTACACTGGTTATATTGCTGGCGGCCTGGGCCGCTATAATGATACCGCATTTCGAGCCGGGTTTGAGGCCCAAGAGGTTCAGGATAATGAGGGATAAGCGTCTTCTCCACATCTATCTCAGCTTGATCGCGATACTGTTATCGATCTCCGCGCTGATAGCATTATTGATCAGTGTCACCGGTACATATACTTATACGCCTTTCTAGAAACAATCTATGCGGAGAATACTGGATCCGTGGTCAACGACCTTTCCCGCGCCAAGAAGGACTTGTCTGCCCTAATATTCCCCGCATATCTATTTCTCATTATCATGTGCTCGTGGAGACGCTTATAGGCTACCACCGTGTCTGTTTGAGGCCTAGTATATAGGCTATGTTGTTCGATGCTACATGGAGCGCTGCGACAATTATGAACGAGTATGCTACATAGCCCGCATCGCCCGGCCCTATGAGTCCGAGCGCCATATATGTAAGCGTTGCAGCTACCATGAAATCTAGCTGGTCAACCAGGGGGAGCGGCGCACCCCTCTCCAGCCCCAGCCTCCTCTTAATAAAGGAGGCGGCTATATCGCCTAGGAGGGCGGCTGCTGAGGCGGCTAGTCCCGCGAGTATGTAGAAAAAACTCTCCCTGAGCGCGGCAACTGATAGCGAGGCAGTGTATCCTCCTAGGAGGCCGGCGGCTAGGCCTTCAACTGTTTTCCCATCGCCAAGTATCCGGCGGTTGTCGATGAAGTTTTTTCCTTTATCGAGCGGTTTTTCTCCGCGAACCAGTACGGGGAACCCGTTGCTGGCCATCGGGGGCCCATATATTGTTAGGAACCAGAGTATGTATTCAACCACATCCATCCAGCCACACCACGTCGTCGCTGTCTATGATGAACCAGGCCTTGTGTTTTTCACCTATAAATGGTTTCACCGGCTCAACGTATCTTCCTTTCTCATCGCGGCCGAGCCTGAGTATCACGTCGTACCAGAACTCCAGGATGCTCATGCCAGATGCCCGTATCTCGTCGCCGTCCTCGACGGCTCGTACCTGGGCGGAGGAGTACACGATGGTTTCTCCCTCAGCAGCTTTTCTCAGAAGAGCTAATGTCAGCCCCAGCAGTATCAGGGACTCCTCCATGTAAGCGGCGGCTCTATAGGGGGCGTTCACGCTGTCGACTATAATGGCGTCGAAGCCGCCTGTGTGTGCCGCGATACCAGCTATATATGAGAGTTCCTCGAGGCTACGCGTGTCGGTGAACACGGTGTTCGTGTAGGCGGAGGGGTTGTTCGCCACGATGGCGTAGTGTAGCATGTTCTCGGTTCCTATGAATAATACTTTTTTCCCGTTGAGTGAGAGCCTCTTGGCTATGCTTAGCAGGATCCTGGTTTTCCCCGAGCCGGCGGGCCCGTAGAAGAGGATCATGTGTCCATGCTCCGCGAGCTCGTCGAGTCGGCGGCACCCTGTAGGGGCCATGGCCACGCATCTCCGCGGCGATCCTGTATACTGGGCGGTAACTCTATTACCGGTTCTCTAGGAGTTTGTATAGGGTGATAAACTATATAGTGGTTGTCTATGAGCCGGCCGCCGCGGCCTGGGGGATGGTGGTGTGTTTTGAGCCGTTGGGGGAGGCGGTGGAACGGCGGGAGGATGGTTGTTGCAGTGGAGGATCCCCGATGGTTTAGGCTGGTTAGGGGATTGCTTGAGCGGAGGGGGGCTAGCTACGCTATCTATGAGGGCCTTGGCAGTATAGGTTTGAAGGATATAGTGTATACGGATATGGATGAGCTATGTGGGCTCGTCTACGCGGTGTGTGATAAGGAGCATAGCCGGTTTCTCTTCGAAAAAGCGTTTCTGGCATCCATAGGTAGGAGCGTATATAGGAGTGTTACGGCGGCGGTTGATCCCGGCTCTCTCTATACCCTGGTCGTGCTCGCCGATGAGTATCTCGTGCATGTATCCAAGTCGTCTTCGAGGCAGAGGATCATAGAGGATATTGTGGAGCATAGGGCGTTTTTGCCGCATAAAAGATTTGTCGTGAAGATAGGGGATGGTGCCTCGGGCCGTGTACTGGCGGCCTCGCTTTCAAGGCTCATAGACAACGTCTATGTCGTGGACGAGACAGGTTCCACGAGGAGGGGGGCTCGGGGAAGCCCTTATATAGCTAAATGGCTTCGCGGCGCCGGCCGCCTGGGCCGTGATAGAGACGTGTTGGCCGCCATAGCTATAGCTGTTAGGCGGAGGAGGTGGGCCGGGACGTGAGGATAGAGATGGGGCCTGATGAGATAATCAAGTTGTTTGGCCCGATGTCTGTCGAGGTAGTGTCGGGCGCGATCTATGTTCTGGGGAAAACTCTTGGCTCGGGCGATACACTGGTTGTTCCTCGGTCACGCAGCTATCCTGTCTTGTCGCTCGAGGCCTCTGTCCTCGATATAAGGATGGGCGAGGACGCGGCTATTCATGATGCTGAGAAGGATGAGCCTCTTAGGGCGTGGATTAGCGCGGCGAGGGAGATGGTGTCTGCGTCATCCGTCATGGTGCTCGGCGGCGTGGACTCGGGTAAGTCGTCTTTCACCACTCTGCTTGCAAACGAGTTCTTCTCGGCTGGCAAGAAGACGTGTGTCCTCGACACCGACATAGGGCAGGCCGATATAGGGCCTCCCGGGTTCGTGTCTCTCGCGGTTATGGATAAGCCTGTTCTATCTCTCCGCGAGCTCCGCCCGGCGGCTATGAGGCTTGTCGGCGATATAAGGCCGCAGTATGTGCAGCACAGGATCCTGATGGAGGCGGCCAGGCTCGCCAGGTATTCCTTGGGGAGGCTTGGCTGCGAGGCGCTCGTGATCGATACTGATGGATGGGTTAGGGAGGCCGCGGCCGTTAGCTACAAGTCTAGGCTTATAGAGGAGCTTTTGCCGGAGAACCTTGTGGTGCTTGGGGATGGGCTGGGCCGGGTGTTTAGGCGCTATGAGAAGCTGGGGCTGAGGCTTCACGTGCTCCCTTCTCCCCGTGTATTGAGGGCTAGGAGCAGGGATGCGAGGAGGATGCTGAGGGGTAAGAAGTACTCTGAGTTCCTGGAGGATGCGGGGGTGCGGGCGGTATCGCTTGATGATGTGGTTTTGCTGTATCTTGCTGTTTTCGAGGGCGCGGAGATCCCTGGTGGCGAGGTGTCGGAGGCCGCGGGGGCCCGCGTGCTCTATGCGTCGTGGAGCCCCGACACCCTCTATATTGTAACCGATGAGCAGGTGAGGGGTGTGGACGAGCTAAAGGCGAGGTATGGTGTTCAGAGGATAAGGTTTGTTAAACCGGGGTTTGAGAGGGGCCTGTATGTGGCTGTGAGCGATGGCGGGGTTGCCGAGTATCCCGGCGTAGTGGAGTCGATTGATTTCGCGGGGAGGAGGATCAGGGTTAGGACGCTGTGGGAGGGCCCGGTTAAGATAATAAAGTTCTCTCGGATAAGGCTTCTCGATAACTATGTTGAACAGATAGTAGAGTAGGATGCATCTTGCGCGGCGTATATATAGAGGAGGTTCTCCGCGATCTGGAGGCGCAGGGCCTGCTCAGCGATATAGGGGAGCTTTCAGGGGGCTTCGAGGTTACGCGGGAGGCTTATAGGAGGAGGAACCCCTTTGTCTTCCGCCTTGCTGGCGGCGAGTTCAGGCTGTATAGCAATATATATGCTGATAGGAGGCTTCTCTACCGGTTCCTAGGCGCCGGCGACGACGCGGCCGCGTATACCAGGCTTCTCGAGGCGACGAGGAATCCTGGCCGGGTGGTTGAGACTGGTTTCTCCGAGTTTTTCCGCGAGACGGGCCGCGGCCTCAGTGATCTCCCTTTCCTGAGGTATTATAGGGAGGATGGGGGCCGGTATCTGACCAGCAGTATTGTATTGGCTTGCGCGGGGGACGATGTGTGTAATGCTTCTTTTCATAGGATGATGCTTGTGGGTGATCGGGAGGCGGCGATACGGATAGTGCCCCGGCACCTGTATAGGATAGTTGAGTGGTATCGCCGCCGCGGCCGCGACGCCCCGGCCGCTGTTGTGCTCGGTGTTCACCCATTGATAGAGCTTGCGGCCGCGACCAGCCCCGGCTACGGGGTCTACGAGCTAGGGGTTGCGGCGGGGCTTTTGGGCGAGGGCTTGGAGGTTGCGCGTACGCCGCTCTACGGTATACCTGTTCCCTCCTCTGCCTCGGTCGTCGTCGAGGGCAGGATAACTGGTAGGCTTGTCGAGGAGGGGCCGTTCGTGGATATACTGGGGATACCGGATAGGGTTAGGAGGCAGCCTGTCTTCGTGGCGGAGAGGATTTATTATAGGAGGGGCTCGTCTCCGCATTATCACGCGATAGTGCCTGGATTGGACGAGCACTTGTTGCTGATGGGGTTTCCCCGCGAGGCCCTTGTCTATGAGGCGTGTTCTCGCCTAGCCGGCGTCAGGGCTGTCCGGCTTACACGCGGCTCGGGGGGCTGGCTGCACATAGTGGTGTCTGTGAGCGATGCCGGGGCCGGTGCGGCGGCTAACATAGGCATGGCTGCTCTCTCCGCGCATCCTAGCGCCAAGCTCGTCGTGGTCGTTGACGACGATATAGATATAGATGATCCGTGGAGCATAGAGTGGGCGCTGGCGACGAGGGTTAGGTGGGGGAGGGATGTATATGTTTTGAGGGGGGTTCGCGGAAGCACCCTTGACCCCAGCGGCGACGACGGGTTGCTGGATAAGGCTATTATAGATGCTACTGTGCCGCGGGATAGGCCGGGCGCCTTGTTCCGCCGGGCCCGTGTCCCGGTTGGCGGGGATCCTGGCTAGCCGGGTCCCGGGGGGTGATGGGTGGCTTGTATCTCTCCAGGATTGAGGAGGCTATGCTTGACGGGGAGTATGGTGAGAAGATAGCGCTTGCTATGAGGATCCTCGTGAAGGTTGGTGAGACTGTTGGTGCTGAGAGGCTTGTGCGTGTGAGGCATGTGCATGTGTCGGGTGTCTCCTATACCAATATCGGTGAGCCCGGCTACGAGTTTATAAGGAGCCTCTTTGAGGGCGGTGCACGGGTCTCGGTGTATACGACTGTTAACCCTGGATGCGCTGATCTCGGCGGCGCGTCGGCGGTTCTTGATCCAGGTCTTCTGCCCCTTCAGCGGGCCATAAACAGTGTATTGGAGGGGGGAGGTGTTGATCCAGTGTATACCTGTGTCCCCTATCTGGTGCGCCGCCCTGCTGCGGGTGAGAGGCTTGCGTGGGGTGAGAGCAATGCTGTGGCCATGGCCAACTCTTTCTATGGCGCGTATACTAATAGGGAGGCGGGGCCTCTGACGCTGGCGGCGGCTCTTACCGGCAGGACCTATATGGCGGGGCTGCATCTCGCTGAGAACAGGGTTGTTGGGGTCAGGGTTGAGGCTGAGAAGCCGGGTGGTTTCGGGGATGACGTGTATGGGAGTCTCCTGGGCCTCTATATAGGGGAGGCTGTGCAGAGTGTTCCCATGGTTGCACGCGGCTCTCTCCCGGCGTCTTTTATGGGGGTTCGGGAGATGCTCGCGGCCTCGGCGGCCTCTGGTTCTCATGGCCTCGTGGTTTTGGAGGGTGTGACGCCGAGGGGCTCCTATGGCTTGGGCGGGTATGAGAGGATCGGTGTCTCGTCGGGGGATCTCGTTGACTTGTTTGAGAGGGTTTCTTCTCCCCTGGAGACGCGTGGCCGCGTGTTGTTCTATGTTGGGTGCCCCCACTTGTCTCTCTCGGAGGCTCTGTGGCTTGAGAGGCTTGTGGCCGGCTATAGTGGCGTGGTGAGGGGTGTTGATTTCCTTGTATCGCTCCCCTATCTCTATAGGGGGTTTGTGGATGACGCGGTGTTTTCTTCTAGGGGGATCACGGTTGTGTATGGGACGTGTCCTGTTGTCTCGAGGTTCCGTGAGAGCTATGATCTAGTTGTTACTAATAGTGGGAAGGCGTTGTTCTATATGCGGCGTATACATGGCGTAGAGGTTTCTCTTGCATCGGTCAAGGAGATGCTGGGGGCGGCTATGGTTGCCTAGGCTTCGTCTGAGGGTTAGGGATATTGTCCCGGGCCGGTGTAGTGGGGAGGCGCTGGTTGTCCCGGGGAGGCTCTCGTTTTATGGCGAGGTTGATGCGGAGACGGGGCTTGTGAGGGGTTTGGGGGAGAGCTTGTCAGGCCGTGTCTTGTTTATACGTGGTATGAGGGGTTCTACTGTGGGGCCCTATGTCCTCTACGCGTTGAGCAGAAGGGGGC
>JALVHX010000172.1 GCA_027028805.1 Desulfurococcales archaeon
CACGACTTTGTCGAAGTCAACGTAGCCGTAGACCGGATCCCTTATGAGCCCGAGAGGGTTCCCCCTGCGGAAAAGCATGCATGAACACCACTATCCATAATTGCCTTTACCTACGCCTATATATCCTGGGACCCAGAGTTATTATATTACGTAGAATTGTATTTTTGGCGGGGAAACCTGTACAAAAACAGGGGTAAGCGGCGGGGACGCCATGGCCCCCGCCCCGTGTCTTCTCTACGATATACCTGTCATCTTTTCCAGGAAGCTCTTGTCTCTACTGATCCTTCTCCTGGTGCTTATCCATACACACTTCCTCTCCCCGCTATGCATGTATACTAGTGTGTGGCTACGTCCGAGCGATACTATTATATAGTAGGATGGCTCCCCGCCCAATACATCCTCCTCGTCCTCGGCCAGGGTCTCAGCCCCTAGATCCCTGGCCGCCTCCAGCATGATCCAGGGATAGTCTTCGCCGCACACCCTTGTCCCCGAGAAAAGCTCCTCTACAACGCGGCGCGGCACTCCCCGCTCCAGCAGAAGCTTCCTGTATCTCGAGAAGAAGTCGGAGACACCGCTGTCCATGGAGAGGCCCCGTGTATCCCCTAGTCTCCCTACTTATACTCGATCGCGCTCTCGCTCAGCGTCTCAAGTATTTCTGCATACGCCGTGTTCCCGGAGACTCGGACTATTCTAACCCGATACTTGGAGCCAACACTGGAGTTGAACACTATGACGCGCATGCCGCGGTAGCCTGCCATCCCGCGGCCCCTATCATCCATGTTGTTAACGATAACCTCTATGACGTCGCCGGGCTTCAGGGGTTTTTCCTCGCGCTCCCGCCCACTCATATCGGGGTATATGCTGAGCCTCTTGATCTCGCTTGTATAGGGGTTCCAGGTATGCTTCCTCCTCCTATGCCTAGCCAAACCCACATCCCATCATATACAGTTTGTTCAGAGACCTATGCCGGGACAAATCTGGTCTAGCCCCTAAACCGCTAATAATACTTATGGTTAAACACTACATCGGGCCCGCCGAGGATACAGGCTGGGCGTATGCGTATAAGAACACCTATACCACTATATGTAGCAATCCAGAGAAGCCTTCACGGAGAGGTGTGCCGGCGTGCATAGGAGGGATTTCCTGCGCCACATAGTGAATCCCCTCGTCGCAGAATACGCTGGCGGCAAGAAGCTTAGGGCTATAGAGGATATAAAGAAGCTGATAGCCGAGGGAGAGCTCAGATACGGGTTCAGCGCATACGGCGGAAGCCTCGACGGGCTTAAAAAATACATTGAGAGCAAGGACTTCGACCTAGTCATAGACCTGCTCAAAAACAATAATGCGCTAGACCTCCTCCTCCGAATACTCGAGGAGGCTAAGAAAACCTATAGCGGCCACCCCGGCCTCGTATCAGCTATAGATAAGAGGATCGAGGAGATACGGAGAGGAATATCCCAGGTCGACCGAGGCAGGGCCGTGAGGGATGCCGTGGAGCAGAGCCTCTCCGGCATACCCGGCCTCTCCGTGACAAGCCAGGGAGACAGAGTCATAGTGGATATACGGGGGATCGGCAAAGCCTCTATAAAGATCAACGACAAGTACACCCTCAGCCTCAGCATACAGCTAGAGAGATCCTTCGACAACTACGAGGAAGCCGTGGAGGCCCTGAAAAGCCTGGTCTCAGCACTAGAGAAGATAGCTAAGAGAGGGAAGTAGGGGTGGCGGAGAAAGGAATAGTGTTCTTCGACTGCGACGGAGTATTAACCGAGGCCCAGAGCAGCTGGATGACGCTCCACAGCTATTTCGGGAGCAGAGACAACAGGTTCTTCGCAGACCTCTATAGGAGAGGAATAATAAGCTACGAGGACTGGATGAAAATAGATATAGCGCTCATGATAAACGCGTGGGGGAGATCGATACGGAGAAGCGATGTCGAGGAGGCACTGGGATCCATTGAGCTGAGAGAAGACGCCGTGGAGGCCGCCGCCAGGCTACGGTCCGCGGGCTACATAGTAGGTGTGATAAGTAGCGGCGTAGACATCCTGGTTAAACGTGTATGCCACGCCATAGACGCGGACATATGCCTATACAACGAGCTAGGCTTCGTAGATGATATACTGGTGCCCGGGGGCAGAGCATGGGTTCCGCTCAAAGAAAAACCCTATCTCATAGAAAAGATCGCTGGCTCCATGGGCTATTCACTCGGGGACACAGTATATGTAGGGGATAGTGGCTGGGACAAGCTTGTTTTCAAGAAAGTCGGGCTAAGCATAGCGATAAAGCCCTGCGGCGACGCATGCGATGCCGCATCCCATACGGCTGAAACGCTGCTGGAGGCTGTGGAGATAATACTGGGGAGAAACAGTTGAGCGAGCCCCAGTATACTCTAAGGGAACGTATAAAACACCTCCTGCTTGAATCAAGAGAGCCCCTGAGCGCCGACGAGATAGCACGTATCCTAGGGCTAGGCCCGCGCGACAAAAAACTCGTGTATGAAGCATTATCACATATCGCTAAAACAATTAGGAGGGAGAGCGGGGGACACCTACAACTCTACATGATCCCCCCGCAGTGCCTCCGATGCGGCTATGTTTTCCGGGACCTGAAAAAGCCCCGGCGCCCCAGCCGCTGCCCCCGCTGTAAGAGCGAGAGAATATCGCCGCCACGCTTCTTTATTTCTTCCCGATAACCTTTAGGAGCCTCTCCTTGAGCTCCTCCTTAGAGATATCCTGCACCAGTATCCTTTTCCTGCTGACACGCTTACCCCACACTATCTCGACCTTAGTTATAGGTACGCGTAGATTACGCACAATATACCTGATCAACGCGGCATTCGCCCTACCCTTCACAGGAGGCTCTGTTGTATAGAACACTATACTATCATCCTCGATAACAAGCTTCTCCTCGCTAGACTCGGGCTTTACGAGGACATCTATTATGACTCCATCAGCCACCTCGGTCAGGTTCTTATCCAATACTTTTTCAACACTCATAACGCTTCACCTATTCCACCAGTCTATTATTCTATCTATAAGGCCTATTATATAGAGATACCGGCTTACAACTTGAATTATAATAAAACCCCATATAAAGTATATCCAAAAACGAATTTAACCCATAATAACCAAACATATATGATTTCATCATTTACCAGTCTCCCAAACCAAGAACAATAGCCATCGCAGAAGAGACCAGTTCACCGGCACACCAACCTGTTCCATAAACCATAAACGCTGTGCCATAAAGCACTAGGAGAAATACCTTGAACGCACTCAAGATGGGTAGGAGACGCTGCCTAGGAAACACCGCACCCCACTTAACCAGTTTTATAATAAAACATCATACCCCATAGAGACGAGACGCGTTTTCCCGAATTTTTTCCAACACACGCTCCTTGCCCACTCCATGCGCCTCAGCTATTTTTTCAATACTCCTCTCTATCAGTGACGGGGTTAATCTAAGGCCCTTGTATTCATAGGGTGCATCGCTCTCTGTTATCATGATTTGTAGCGGGGCCTCCTCTATGATCCTTCTATGCTTCTCCTGCATGATCCATGCCGGGTTTATACCTATATAGTAGCCTGAGCCAGCTATGTCGCGGAGCAGGTTCAAGGGACCCGTGTACCAGTGGAAATACGCCTTATCTATATCATGTCTCAAAAGCATCTCATAGACAATGCGCCACGCGCCCGGAGTATGCAGGTTCACCGCGAGCCCGTGCTCCCTCGCTATCCCCAGAAACCTCTCGAACACCTCCACCTGTTTCTCGTAGCTCTTCCTAACAAAGACCTTGTCCAGACCTATCTCGCCCAAGCACCTAACATTATGAGCGGAAACAAGCCTCTCAATAGCCTCCACGCCGCCCACGCTATGCTCCCCTATGCTCCAGGGATGAATACCTATACAGGGAACAACGTTATCCATTATACTCGCCAGCTCAAGCGTCTTATAGCTGGAGGCCACGTCGTCAGACACCGCCACCAGGAGATAGCCCTCTCTATACCTCCTCAGCTCCGACAACTCCATCTCATGACAGTGACAATGACCATCAACAAACACTTGAACCATGACGCCGGGCCCCCACGCGGTCCTGAAGCGCCGGATCTATAACGTTACCCTATACTTTATTCTCTATATGCAATTATAACAGGTTCCCCGCCTCCACAGAAGATGCGGGAGAGCTCTATGACGCCGGGCCCCCTGATCCTTGTTGAGAAGACCGTTGAGCCTCGGCGAACACCTATAGTGAATACGCCGCTGCTTCTTATCGATAACAAGCATCGCTCCGCATCCAGGATCACCGAATCCCGTAGCCTCAGGGACTCGCGGAGCATCGGCGGCGAGAAATATTCTGGAGGAAACCCTTCCAGAGCACTTGGCCTAGCCTCTAGTAGCCTCGCAGCCTCCGCTGCCACCATGTCGGCGCCCGGAGACAGGGCCAGCCCGGCTTTTACGATAGGCGAGTAGGCTAGGGTTCGGGTGAAGAAGCCCGGTGTTGTGAGAGGCGTTTCCCGTATCCCAAGACCCCTGGCTTCTACAGCTATATAGCGCGGATAAATATTCTCGTAGCCGAAGAATAGCCCGGCTCTATGAGAGAGCCGGGCCAGCTCGTCTAGAGCATCTTCCCCCAGACAGGCGCCGAGCACTCGTTTATCACTGGACACAGATAGTTTGCCGGACAAGCCTATACAGGCCAGGGAGAGCACGGGCTCGCCCGTCTCCCATCGCGTATAGCGCGACGAGCCCCACACCCACTCGGCATGCATAATAGCGTTACAGATCACCCTCTCCCCGACAGGGGTCTCGGCCTCAACAGTATACTCCGCGGGCCCGGGAAACTCTATTTTATAGAGCCGCGCGGGGCCGCCGCACGCCTCGACTATTCTAGGATGCACGCCCGTGCCGCCGCACTCCAACACATTGTTCCTTATAACGCATTCATAGAACACACCCACCACCCCGCGTCTTCTCCGGAGGCCGGGGCTAGGAGGCCCGAGGGTTGGGTAAAAATAGGGGGCGAGGATATAAATTCGTTGAACAACATGTTCCCGGATGACGAGTTTGCCGAAGACAGAGCCCCTCCCGTGTAGAGGCCTTGTCCAGGGCTATGAAGAGTCTCCCGAAAACCGACGAGCAGCGGAGTGCTCAGCCATGCCCATGTGGCCTAGGCTCGTATTGCTCGATTACGATATGACGCTCATGCATACCCTCATCGACTTCTTCGAGGCCGTCAACGCGGCTCTCGAGAAATACGGTGGCAGAACGCTTAGTTTCAACGAGTTCCTCTACCTCTTCGAGAACGAGCGGCTGGGCGAGATAGTTCCATCCGGCGTCGAGCCACGGGTTTTCTGGAGATACTTCAGGAGAGTCTATAGGACGCGATACGGGTACCCGAGCCCGGGCGCCGAGTACATGCTCCGAATACTCTCCATGAACAACACCCATATAGTAATAGTTACTGGCAGAGAGAACTGTAGGATAGCGCTATGGGACGAGCTAAGACGCTTCGGGCTCCACGAGTACATAGACGAGGTATACAGTATGCGCGACCTAGAGCTCCTCGGAGGCGACGAGGAAGAACTCTTCGACAAGTCATGGCTTATCCAATACGTGCTAAGAAACCATGGAGCAGAGCCCCGGGAAGCCGTTCTAATCGGCGACTATATGCAGGACTACTATAGCGCCGCAAGAGCAGGGATATTCTTCATAGGCTACGCCATTCACGAGAAGCGGAGGAGACAATTACGGGCCGCCGGGGCAAAGTATATAGTATCATCTCTATACGAGATACCTTATACACTATACGTTATCAAGAAAACATTGATGAAAACATGATACCATTATAATAATTAACATAACTAGTCAAATAACAAACTAGAATAAATATAATAAAAAACACATACACGGCCTCTGGTTCGGCATAGAACTGCTGGCTCTACTGGTAAGCTAGGGCGATATATCTTCCGTCACTGTTCATCGCTATGGCTCTGTTGTTTAGGAGCGTGTTAAGCGCCTTCCTTATCTTGTCCTCGCTTGCTAGCCCCGAGAGAATAGTATGGATCTCGCGGAGATTCATGGGTCGTTCTCGGAGAAGCTCGAGGATGATATCTCTGAGCTCGTCCTCGTTGGGTGCGGTCATCAAGACTATTTCGTCGTCCTCGTATAGTCGGCGGAGCCGGATCTTGTTTGTAAAATAACGGATCTCTTCATCGGTTAGACTGAAGTTGCTCATGGCTATGCACCACCACGTGTTCCACGCCGCCGGGCCTGCCGCGCGGCTGGACCCTCTACTGCTCCTTTAAATACCCCTCTACAAGACTCTTATTGATCAATAACTGGCTTATATATGCTACCCATTCGATGACGCCGCTGGCGGAGCCTCTCGCAGATCATGGTGATCACGGCATGTGGGGCAGGAGATACGCGGCGCTCTTCATGTACGGGCCGTGGTCGAGGTACGGCGTCAACGCCGTCGTCGCGGCCCTCGACCCCGAGAACATCGCCGACATATATCTTGTGGAGAAAAGAGACGCGTTCATCCCGATCCTCTACAGGCTCGCGGAGAAATATGATAAGGTTCTCGTAGGCGTCGGCTTCACCACCTTCCAGCTCGCAGACGAAGAGTTCCTCAGATGGATCATTGAGCTTAACAGGAGCAAGCCGGGCAACACCCTGATATATGCCGGGGGCTCCCATGCGTCAGGGGATCCCTTGGGAACTGTTACGAGCCTAGGCTTCGACGCTGCCGTGATCGGTGAGGCGGAGAAAACCGTTGTAGAGCTGGCCCGCGAGTATTTCGAGGGAGGAGACCCGGCGGGCGTGAAGGGTGTCTTCTCCATAGTCGACGGCGAACCGTTTTTCCCGGGCAGACAGGAGCCCATAAATCTTGATGACTACCACCCGTTCCCATACTGGAGACGACTATACGGCCCAATAGAGATAACCAGGGGATGCCCCTACGGATGCTTCTACTGCCAGGTAAGCTATCTCCACGGGTTCACCCAGAGACACAGGAGCCCCGGCCGCGTCGCACTCTACGCCGAGATCATGGCCCAGGGAGGGCTACGAGATATAAGGTTCATAACGCCAAACGGCCTCGGATACGGGCTCCGCGGAGCCGAGAGAAGGCCCAGGCTCGACGCGCTCGAGGAGCTGTTCGAGGCCCTGAGACAACGCGTGGTCGAGAAATATGGGGCCAGGCTCTTCTACGGCACATTCCCGAGCGAGGTCAGGCCAGAGCACCTTACGTGGGAGGCGGCGCGGCTCCTGAAGAAATACGTTGCGAACAAGAACATTATACTGGGAGCACAGAGCGGGAGCAACAGAGTTCTCAGGCTAATGCGGCGGGGCCACACGATAGAGGACGTATACGAGGCCGTGGAAAACGCGCTCCGAGCAGGCTTCAAGCCCGACGTAGACTTCATAATAGGATTACCCGGCGAAACAGAGGAGGACATGAAGCTCAGCGTAGAGGCCATGAGGAAGCTCGTATCCATGGGTGCCAGGATACATCTACACGTCTTCCTCCCCCTCCCGGGGACACCATACGCCTACGCGCCCCCCGGCAGGATGCCGGCCTGGGTGAAAAAAGAGGTATCCAAGCTCATAGGCCGTGGAGGAGCCTATGGTCAATGGATGCAACAAGAAAAACTCGCGGAGAAAATCGCGGAGCTACGGAGAAGAGGAATCATATTGCCGAGAAGACTTAAAATAAGAAAACCTATAGACTCATCCTAATCCTAAATAAAAATATTATGAAGATACCATGAGTTCATGGATCCCTTATTTATACCCCGCGATCTCTAGGATATGGTATATAAACATCCTTAGGGAGCCAGGGATAACGTTATTATCTAATAATTCTTCGCACCTGCAACTATTGAACACTTCCTCGAATAATAGGCGTAGATACTTTTTCTCATAGCCTTTACGGTGTCGTGTTCTCATATATGTATTCAGTGAGCCTATGGGGCCCTCGCGGCATGGCGGCCTTTCACAGTTCTTTAATCCGAGAACCCCGCAGGGCCATGACTCGATGCAGGGCTTGATTGGTATTACTTTGATGTTTTCAGAGATGAGCTTGTGTTTTACAATTATTTCATGCTTTTTCTTATCGGGGTTATCTGTCTCGGCATCTGTTAGAACTATTACATAGTCGTATTCAATAGATGCAGCTTTTAGAATACGCGTCATTTTATTACTACAAGGCATAAGTGATTTAACGGTAACATCTATTTTCCTATTATAATCTATTTTATTAACAAGATACTCTATGGCGCGCACCCCCCTCAGATCATCAATGCTTATGAATACCCTGACACGGCCCAATCCACTTATTCACCTGATCAACCCATAGTTTATGGCCTCGCTAGGGGTTAGTCCGAGGCTCGCTAGTTTCTCCGCAAGCTCTTTTGCACCCTTAATCCTGTAAGTCCTTGTCTCGTATCCCCTATACTCCAGCACCAGGATCTCATCCAGCCTCTTTGCTAGATCCACGAGGACAGGTGAATGAGTAGCTATTATCGCGTGGACACCACTATCCCTGATATCGTTAAGCAGATACTCCTGGGCTTCGGCGTGAAGACTGTTCTCGAACTCGTCGATCAATAGCATGGTTGGACTGGACAGTAACGCGGCCTCAATAGCCATGATCTTCCATACACCCGAGGGAATAGCCGGCGGAGAAATCTCCAAGAGATCATCAATAACAAGCCTAAACACTATCCTACCATCAGGAGTAGGCTCAAAATACCCGGAAACACCATTAACACCCAACAAGTCGCGGAGAACAACAGCAATACCCTCAGGCAAACGCCCACGCCCCACAGTATATATAAAAGACACAAGGTTCCCAGCATCAGGCCTAAGATAATCCTGCCTAACAAGAACCTGAGGCCCAGCAACCCTATACGGATCAACACGCTTCAAAACCACAATCCCCTCAATAAAAGAACCAAGAAGTAGAAGAGCCTCAAACACAGCCTCAGATATTGGGAAAAACAACAAAAACAATATTCTCTCCAACAACTTACGCATCTTCACAACCACGCCATCCACCATAACCTCCTCGTCAAACCCAGCCAAAACACTGTCCCCGAGCCTATTAATAATAACAGACACAACTGCGTCAATAAATATATCATTAAATAAATCTGAAACAATATCGATAGAATTTAGTTTCTCAATCTCCGTAAGCATAAGTTCATAATACATCTCCATAATTGTTGAATAGGATAGATCGAGTTTAAGCTTATAATATTTTCTTTTTGTAAACAAATTATTAAAGACTCCTATTAAATTATTAATTAATTTATTTACTAATTTTTCAAAAATATAATCTTTTCTGGATCCCCTAGTTCCCAGAAAATATCTCATCACTACTGAAACAATATCGGATGTTTTCAAAGAATTCTGTATATAATCAATAATATTTTCATTAAATATAATATACATATATTTTCTATCAAAATATATTTCTATTGGTATCTTCAAATTAAGTTTGAATATATTTATTTTCATCGAATCAGATATATAAATATTTAAATTATCTCCTTGAATTTTAATTGTATAAGTTATTTCAAGAGGATATTT
>JALVHX010000173.1 GCA_027028805.1 Desulfurococcales archaeon
GTCCCGGCTACACATACTTCGAGATCGGCGCCGCCCCCGGCTACGGCATCAACCCGTTCGCCTTCCGCAAGGTAAGGTTTGCCATGAACTACCTGATTGACAGAGACTATATAGTGAACAACATATACCGCGGCTACGCCGCCCCCATGTACACGTTCCTGAGCCCCTACGACCCCGACTATGCCGTGATAGCCGATATTGTTGCTGAGTACAAGTTCGCCTACGCCCCCTCGATCGCCGACAGGATCATAACCAATGTGCTCACAAAGGTGGGTGCTGAGAAGGTTAGCGGTAAATGGTACTATAACGGCGAGCCCATAACACTGCAGTTCGTGATCCGTGTCGAGGACGAGCGCAAAGAGATCGGTGACTCGCTCGCCATCGAGCTAGAGCGCCTCGGCTTCACTGTACAGAGGAACTACCTGACATTCGGTGAGGCCATTTACCGCGTATACTTCACCGACCCCGCCCAGCTCCAGTGGCACATCTACACTGAGGGATGGGGCAAGGGCGCTATAGACAAGTATGACTCCACAACGATCAACCAGTTCGGCGCTCCATGGTACGGCTGGCTGCCGGGCCTCCTGGTCCCCGGCTGGTGGAGCTACCACAACAAGACGATCGACGAGCTGGGCCAGAGGATATACTTCGGCAAGTTCAACAGCAAGGAGGAGAGGAACCAGCTATACCGCGAATGTACAGAGATGATCATACAGGAGGCTGTCCGTGTATGGGTGGCTAACAGGCTCGAGCTACAGCCCTACACCACCGATGTAAGCGGCGTAACCGAGGACCTCGGCAGCGGTCTACGCAGCCCCTTCAACCTCCGCGAGATGTACACCCCCACCGGCACACTGAGGATCGGGCACCTACACGTATGGACGCCCAGCAGCATCTGGAACCCGTGGGGAGGCTTCGAGGACGTATACAGCGTCGATATAATGAGGGCCACCGTCGACCCAGCCATATGGAGGCACCCGTTCAACGGGCGCCCGATACCCTTCAGGGAGAACTTTAAGGTGGTGACGGCAGGGCCCAACGGCACCCTCCCGGTGCCCAGCGACGCGTTCGTATGGGATGCTGAGAACGACCAGTTCGTCAGCGTGGGCCCAGGCGTGACGGCTAAGAGCGTGGTATACCTCGACCTCAGCAAGTATCTAGGAGCCAAGTTCCATGACGGCGTAACCATTTCATGGGCCGACGTGCTGGTCGGGATCGCGCTCAACTACGAGATCGCCTATGACCCCGTCAAGAGCCAGAGAGAGGGCAACATAGCCGGACCCATCGCCGCATACCTCAGCGTGATCAAAGGATACAAGATATTTGAGAGCAACGATACACTAGCCGTCTACCTAGACTACTGGCACTTCGACGAGAACTACATAGCCGACTACGCCGCCACCGGCGTGGGCGAGCCCGCCGAGCTCCACGTGCTAATGTTCTACCTAGCCTTCAGCTCCGCCAGCACCCTCGGCAAGCTCTACGCCCTCAGCAGTGACAGAAGCGAGGCCGAGGGTATACCCGTCCTCGACCTAGTGGTGCCCGAGGTAGCCCAGGACGTCAAGGCCGCCGCCCAGTACTTCCTCGACAACGGCCTCTTCAACGCCTCACTGTTCACAGTGGGCGGCACAACCTACATGACCACCAGCGAGTGGCAGCAGAGGCTACAGGCCCTAATCAACTGGATCAACGCTCACGGCCACGCATGGGTGGCCCAGGGCCCGTTCTACATTGACAGCTTCGACAAGGACGCGCAGAGAGCCAACCTGGTGGCGTTCCGCGACCCGACGTACCCGTTCGGGCCAGGAACCTGGTACTTCGGCATGGCTAGGAAGACCGAGATAATCAGCGTCTACGCCCCACCGATATCGCCCGGCACGCCCGTAGACATCTTCGTCGACGTGACCGGTATACCGCCGATCTATGTCAAGTACATTATCAGGGACCCGGCCGTAGGCAAGGTGATACTCAGCGGCGACGCCGAGCCGACGACCGGCACAACCTACAAGATATCCCTATCAGCCGACTTCACAGACACCCTGAGAGAGTACAGCACCTACGAGCTCACAGTGATCGCGTTCAGCGACCAGGTAGCAATGCCTGACAGCAAGACAGTCGTGATAACCACCATCGGCCGCGGAATCAACATGACCCAGATCAACGAGCAGATAGCCAACGTGAGCTCCAGCCTCAACACGAGGCTAGCCGAGCTACAGGAGCAGCTGAGAGCACAGCTAGGCAGCGCCGTGGCCAACGCTATACAGAACCTGTCAGCCCAGCTATCCCAGTCAATAGCCCAGCTAGGCTCCACGACCTCTGAGGCCATACAGAACGTGACCCTAAGAATAGCGTCCCTCAGCGAGCGCCTGGACACGATCGACTCGAAGGTCGGTGACGCCGCCAGCAAAGCCGACAACGCCGCCAAGAAAGTGGATGAGCTCAGCAACAAGGTATCCAGCATAGAGGGCGCAGTAGGCACAGTACAGATACTAGTAATAATAGCCATACTGCTAGGCCTAATCAACCTAGCAATACCCTTCATAAAGAAGTAAATAGGAGACAGCACCTAGGGCTCTGAACAAACTTTATCCATTTTTTATATATCCTCCATAGTTATCACGTAGCATCTCCTCGCCCCTACAATAATTCATCTTACAACGCCCTATACACTAACCAATACCCACTGTTACCACTCAGTCGTGCCCCCTTTATCCCAGCTGCATGAAAACGCCATAATATTATAGATTATATGTGAAGAGGCTGGAACAAGCGGCTCCAGGCAGGCTATCGAAGAATCCCTTTATGATATACGGCAACACACTAATAGTTATACACCGATACTGTAACGGGACATGAATAAGCAAATATATTCCCTGCCTCCATACTAGTGTTGTAGCCCCCAGCTTCGTGGGAGAGGTGTTTATCCGGTATGGCTGGCGCCGGCAGAGTACTTGTTAGGAGAGCCATTGTGCTCGGGGTCGCGCTCATACTAATAGTGATACTAACCGGTGTCATAATGGAGGCCACCGGCTACGCGGAGAAGGTATGGCTCGCCATAATTAATGCACAGGTCAGAGCATATACCACTAGGTTGAGGGAGAAGGCGCGCGGCGGCTATATTATAACAGAGATAGGTCAGCCGGTTAAAGAAAACATGAGCGTTGCCGAGAAACGTGTTCTCCCAAGCGGATCAGGATACATAAAATACTCCGCGGATGCGCCAGTTAGTGTTGTGAGAAGCGGCAACATGTACTATTATCCATCAGAGATAAGCGTGTCTCTCGTAAACCAGACGATATCCGTTAACGCGACCGGTAACTATACCAA
>JALVHX010000174.1 GCA_027028805.1 Desulfurococcales archaeon
GATTATTCTCGGAGGCATAGTGTTTCTAGGAGAAGTACTGCTCACGCCCGCCCTTATACTATGGATAAACCTTGTAACCGACAGCATACCGGCCATAACGCTCGGCGTGGAGCCGAGCGAGCCCGGGGTCATGAAGAAGCCTCCCAGCATACTTAAACCAATACTCGGTAAGACAGGGCTAACATACCTCCTCTACATAGGGGTGTTGCTGACCATGCTCAGCTATCTCCCCCACTACTATACGGGAAGCCTAGTGGAGGCCACTTATCTCGCACTAGCTACTGGAGAGCTCGCCCACAGCCACAACATGAGGAGCCCGGAGAAAAGCCTCCTCCGCATAGGCGTGACGCGCAACAAGTACCATATAATAGGATACCTTGCCGCGCTCGGCCTAGCCCTAATACCGGTCTATCTATTAACAGGCCTCTTCGAGACCCATCCCCTGACGCTGGCCGCGCTACTAGTAATACTGGGCATAAGCCACCTCATAATACCGATAGAGGAGGTAAGGAAGAGGATAACCAGGAACTATCCATGAAGAAGACAAGCCTATCCCGTGGCCAAGGGGAGGCGTAGAGAAGAGAACGGTGTTGACCCACCCATGGATCCGGGGAACCCCAGGCCAGCCATCCCCGGATCCATCCCCGTCGCCGGGGGGCGCCACCAGCCATGGCCTCCTCCCCGGGCTGTCCGGGATTGGTAAACATGACCAATCACATCATTCAATGCCCGGGGTGCCCGGGAGGGCCGGTGGCGCCGGGCGGTCTGCCACCAGGAGTATATTTATGTTTTTGCTTATTATATAGTTTCCTCCCAAAAATACCCTGGCCCTCCCAGCCCCTGCTCCGAGCAGATGAGCCGCCTCTCTCCTCCAGTGTTTCCTGGGGCAACGGTATAAAGCCTCCGGGGGCCCCTGAAAATACCTAGGCTGTATATGGGGCTGTGTTGATGAGCCATGTATAGGCTTCCACGCCTGATAGATGTTAACGCGAAGTCCCGTGTCTTCAGGGATAAGGATAAGCTGTTGATCCTGGGCAGATGCGTCGAGGCAGAGCATCCCTGGGCTGTTGAACAGTTCATTGAGCAGGGATACGGGGTCCTCACGGTGTGCCTCGAGGCCGAGCACATCAACATGGTTGGGTTCAAGCTGGCCGGCATACTTGTGCGCGGAGACTATGGCGAGGTAGCTGTGTTAACCGTGGACGGGAGCCCTCATTGTACACAGCTCCACTGGATGGTGGAGGAGGCCTGCAGGATCACCGGGTACACCGGCTCCCGGAGACACTTCGTCATATATAAGGGCAGGCTGGCCGAGATAAGCCGCGAGGCCGTCAAGACCAGCAGATACCTCTACAAGGTTCACCGCCTCCTCAGGGAGGCCGTGAAGGGAAACGCTCCCGTTAAATAGCATCAACGATAATTATACATCTATGCAAAAGGGGCCTCCAGGAGCCCCGGCACGGCTTGACTGGAGGAAAAAAGGCTTGGAGATGAACATGCGCGGCGCCGCGCATGCCCTGGTGCTTCTCGCTCTGATCCAGATCCTCTCCGCCCCCGCCACCGCGGCGCGTGCAGGGGATCCCGGAGACGGTTTTTTCAGAGAAACCTATGTCTTCCATGAGAACGTTTCCCTCATCATCTATGGGAAAGGCTACTGGTACACGGCCACACGCTTCATAAACATATCGTGTCGCGGAAGCGTTGTCGCGGAGATCTCATCCCTCACGGTATACGGCGAGGCCAGTAGCCGGGACATAGAGGTGTTCCTGAGAACATCGAATATGACGCGTGAGACGGATACCCTGTACTCCGCGCTGGTGAAGACGCTGGTCGCCCCGGCCACGCTCGGCTACATGTATCCCGGGGCCGCGTTGAGGGTTAGCCTCGTCTACAGCTACAGCTACACAACAAGGATAAAGGGCGTGCCTGCGGAGAAGCTGGGCGTGGAGGGCCGCGTCGACTCTTATAGGGATGGCGTGCACACAGCCTCCATAAGGATAGAGGGATACATAGCCCTGCATCTCCTCACAGCCCATATAGTTGAGGCGAGGCTAAGCTACACCGGGTGGAGCTACACCAACACGAACACGTCGATAAACCGCCTATACACAAAGAAGCTCCTCGGCGCCGAAGCCGATAAGACTATATCGAGGGGGGACGCCGCGGCCTCGCCCTACGTCTTCATAGCATGGGCTCCAAGGGGATCACGCGTGGTCGTTGAGGGGGTTCCCGGCTCGCGCAACGTGACTCTCATAAACCATGGAAACGGCCCTGCCGTTGTCCTCGTCCTGGGGGCCGAGAACGAGCTAAGCATCGGGGCGGCGAACTATACGCTCAACGTCATGGCGGAGGCCATGGCATCCAACACGTCGTCGACAATGTATCTGCCCGAGAAACTGGTGTCACCGCTACACCTGGAGACACGCGACTATATAGAATACGATCCGGTGACCGCGGCGGCCGTGGCCGCGGCCCTCATAGTCTTCCTGGTGATACCGGCGGTGAAGCTGGCGTCCCTGGCGAGGAGACACTCCAGGCCACGGTTCAAGGGAGGAAAATGGCTTCCCAGGAGATCATCAACCGTTCTCAGCGACCGCGGAGAGAGCTGAGGTATTCTCTCAGATTCTCTATGTTCCACTCATGCACGCTCCGCCGCCTCTTATCCACAGGTATGCCGAGCCTCTTAGCATCCCTAACGGTGAGGCCGACGGCCTTTAGCTCGCCCACGCTGAAGCCGCGGCCCCTCCTAACACCCTGATCAACTCCTCCATGGATCAAGAGCCTGGGCTTCTTAACCAGGGGCTCCGGGGGCTCGACCATGCCACACCACTCTCCATATACACGGCTCCCTTTTCTCCTCTCCCATATCTTCCATGAAATAAGGGGCCGCGCAACGGTTTAATACTTTACCATCCATGCTCTCCTAGGCTTGCAGGTGTTGTTGGGCCGGGTGGCCGCCTACATGGTAATTATGTTTAAAAGCCGCGCCACCATTATTATGGACATGGTGATAAAGAGAGCCTTGATCAAGCGCCTAGTGCTGGACGTGTTGATCCCCATTAAGGGGCCCTCGATAATAGATGTTGCTGAGAGGCTCAGCGAGCTGAACGGCGTCGAGGCCGTCAACATAACTGTTAAGGAGGTTGATGTGGAGACACAGAACATCATACTCGTCATGGAGGGCCACGACATAGATTTCGGCGAGGTTAAGGCGGTCATAGAGGATGTCGGCGGCGTTATACATAGCATAGACCAGGTGGTGGCGGGCGAGAGACTGGTGGAGGTTCCACGCGAGATAATAGAGGAGCTATGATGAGCCCCGACAAGCCTTTTCTCTACCAACGCCACACAGGCCGCTCCCTGACCCGCCGCGAGTTCGAGGAGGACGTGGTGGAGAGGGTTAGGGGAGAAGTTGAGAGACACAGCATGTTTGGGCCCGGCGACACGGTGCTCCTAGCAGTCTCGGGTGGGAAAGACAGCTTCGTGCTCGCCGACGTGCTGAGCAGGATACATAGCCCCGGCAAGCTCGTAGCGGTCACGGTTCTCGAGGGTATAGAGAAGCTTGTGCGGGAACGAGAGGCCGCGTTGATGAAGAGGTTTCTCCGGGAGCTGGGCATAGAGCACCACGTGGTATCCTTTAAGGAGATATATGGCGTGACAATGGACGAGATCGTTAGGAGGAGCATTGAGAGAGGCCTCAGCGAGAGCCCATGCACCTTCTGCGGAGTATTGAAGAGGAGGGCGATAAACAGGTTCGCGAGAATGATCGGCGCCACACGTGTCGCGACAGCCCACAACCTGGACGACGAGGTGCAGACGATTGTAATGAACATACTGCGCGGAGACACTATAAGGCTCCCCAGGCTCCACCCGAGAGCCCCGCGCCTCAGCGAGAAGTTCGTGCCCAGGATCAAGCCTCTCCGCAAGATCTACGAGTACGAGACAACGGCCTATGCATACATGAAGGGCTACTGGTTCCAGGCAGGGATATGCCCCCACGTGGACCTAAAGCCGACGCTCAGGACTATCGTGAGGAAAATAATATATGCCGCCGAGGCCGCCGAGCCCGGGTTCGCGCTCCGCTTCCTGGAAGCCGTGGACAGGATAGCTGAGGAGAGGCTGGGGAGCATAGAGGGCCTGCCCAGGCTCCCCGTCTGCAGGATATGCGGAGAGCCCACGAGCTATGGCAGGGAGATATGTAAGGTGTGCGAGCTACTGTTAAAGATCGGCGTACCCCCGACCGGGTAGCGGTGAACAAGCTTTGGCCCGCGACAAGTCCCTGCTCGACATACTAGACAGCCTTTTCTCGCAGAGCAAGATAATAGAATACCATGGCTCCAGGGCCGTCATGAAGAAGTACAGCTACGAGCCCGGCCTCGTCAAATGGCTCTTCATAAGACTCCTCAGTAGCCCCCTCAAGATCTACCCCTTCACCCTGGATCCCCGTGAGAGGATGGAGAGAGAGGTGGGCTTCTTCACCTATAAGCCGGGCGGCGTCAGAACCCCGAGGGTGTACGAGGAGAACTGGGAGGAGCTGTATATTATAAGAGAGTATATCGAGGGCGATAGCCTCAAGGGGACATCGCCCCCATCATCCTACGCCGCCGTCGCCGCGGCCCTCGCCAAGATACACTCCTCCCGCCGCGCGCTCGGCGACACAAAGTTCACCAACTTCCTCATCAACGGAGACGAGGTCGCCGTGATAGACGCGGAGCAGGCCGTTGAGACAGGGAACGCGCTCCATTACTCCTGGGACATAGTGGTGCTCCTCAGCACCCTAGCCGCCTCAACCATAAAGGAGAACCCGCCGTGGAGCCCCAGAGGCCTCTACGAGCGCTTCGACGCGTTCCTGGACGCATACATAGCCATATATGGATCAGAGCCCGTGGCCCTTATAAGGAATAATAAGAGGATAAAAGCGCTCCTAGCCCTCCTCATGCCACCGCCCTACAGCATGTATCTCCAGAAGGCGGCGGGAGACAAGGCTGGGAGCCCCTAGGGCTTCCCCGAGGCCAGGGACAGCATCTCATCCCTAGCTATAACCGAGACGGCCGCCAGCCTCCTGCGGTAGTAGAGGCGGAGGCTCCTGATATACACTATATAGTCAGGGTTCTCCAGGCTAACAGGCCTCTTGATCCCCTCCGCTATATATAATACCGCGTCCCTGCTGTGGGCCGGCTGACGCGTCTCCCTCCAGTAGAGCCTGCCCCTCAACACTATCCTATACGTCTTATCAACAGGTATCTTCTCGGAGAGACGCCACGCCTCCTCCGCCACATCCTCCACAAACGGCTTAACGGTGGCGTCAACGGGTATAACTCTATAGATAACCCCTATCTCGCCGGCCTCCCTACGCAACCTCTCAACCACGAGCCGTGGATCAGGGGCCCTGAACACCAGGACACCGGGGCCGCTGTCCACGAACACTATATCCCCGGCCACCTGCCTCAACACGCTTATAACATACCGGTCGTTTCCCGGGCCCGGCTCATGTGTCACAACCAGGTTGAACTCCTGCCTAGGCATATCTCATCCACCCTTCTATCCCGGTAAAGGGCTCATGTCCTCGGGCTATAGGTCTTTATCTCCCTGTCGCCGGAGATCGCGGTTATCTCCACATAATCCTTCAGCGGCGTCGTCTTCAGCTTAGGCATCAACACCTCGTCGACCTGGAAGACGCCGGCCATCTCGTCCATGTATATGTTTATCTTTATCGGGGTATCGTCTCCCCGCGTTATCTCGACCCGTTTTATGCTGAGAGCCGAGACGCTGTGTATGTTTATAGAGCCCATGTGGTAGGGGACGCGTGCACGGCCCTCCGCCATATCGAGGCCGTCGCCCACGCTGACACAGCCGGCCTCCACGGTGAGGCACCGGGCGTCGTAGGCGGTGCAGAAAATACTATGCATTATCTCCTGCCTAAGCATGACGGCCAGCTCCCTATCCTCTATGATCTCGGGAAGGATCCTGTCCAGTATCGGGCGGGCGAGCAAAGCCCCAAGCTTCTCGTGGAGATCCCTGTGTATCGCGTTGCCTATGTCGTGGAGCAACGCGCCGTATAGGGGGACGAGCCACGCATACTCCCTCTTATCCACGACGCCGTCCCGTAGGAGAGTGGACTCCACGCCATGCTCCACCAAGAGCTCGTAGAGGGCCAGCGAAGCCCCCGCCGCTATCCTGGCGTGGACTGGGCCGTGATCGTTATATAGGAGCCTCTTGACAGCCATGACGTTGCTCATCTCCCATAACGCGCGCACCTCGGGGTCTGAGGAGATAATACTATAGGCTCTCCTAAGCCACGGCTTATCCGCGAGAACCTCGTCCAGCAAATGCTTGCCGACAACATACTCGCGCGCCACAGCATCACCACCCCTCTATAGAGCCCTGTTATGGAGCCATGGATCCCTTGGCCCCGGCGGTATGGGTGGAGGAGGATGCGCCGGGTCTAGGGATGAATTATATCTGAAAAACAATGATAGCAGGGTAAAATAAACCCTATGTACCCATGTCCTCTCCGTGGGAGAGGGGGCGGCGCCGCCTCATCTAGTCCTGGCTCCTGAACCTGAAATAGCCTATTGTGAAGCAGAGGGTTATCCAGAGAAGCGTTGATAGCGTTGCAAGCCATGGAGACGCCGTGCTCGCCTCGGCCACCGCGCCATAGTCTCTCTGCACGAGATACGAGGCTATCGAGGAGGCGCCGAGCGGGTTGAAATACGCCATCGCATAGGTGGTGTCGTGGAGCGCGGAGTAGCCGGCTCCCAGGACCATGACAACTATGAGCGCTATGGCGCTCCAGAACAACGCGAACACCACGTATAACAGTATAGATACTGTGAGGTAGCGGCCCGGCTTTATAGAGGCGGCGAGCATGTAGGAGAGCGTGTAGAACGCCGTCATCGCCCCCATGAGCCCCAGCGCCAAGACCAGGGCGTCATCCATGTTCATGGTTACGCCGAGCAACAGCTTGTTCGTGGCCATCATGGCGGCTATGAAGAGGAGCGGGGCCACGACCGCTATCAGGGCTCCCGCAGAGTACCGTGTAACATATATATCCCATCTAGTAACAGGCCTCGCCAATATGAACTCGAGGGCCCCTGAGCCCCTCGGCTTAGCCATCAACATGTTTGCCAGGTAGAGGAATATTATTGGGAAGAACTGTGCGAACAGGGAGATACCGGTGGAGCCGGCCACGACGCCTGCGTAGGCGGCCTCAACGGGTATCATGAAGCTATACGTTATCGATACCTCGCCGCTCACGTTCCCGCCGCTATACCTGATCACGAGGACCGACGCGTTTCCGGGAACCCTTATCCTATAATAAGCCACGTAGTCGTCGAGAACCCCCAGCCGCCTATAATGTATGGAGCCCGTCTCCCCCTCCCGCGGCCCCGAGACCACGCCGCCCTCCGCGAACCCGTACTCGAGGACCACGTGTGGGGGACTATGGGGATCCGTTAGGTTGACGGCCCTGATAAGTAGCACCGACTCACCGCTCTTCATGCTGACGAGTATCATCTTGGCCTCGAAGTAGAGCTTCGCTATCTCCATCTCTGGTACACCGCCCTCGCCCGGGGCAAGGCTCCGCGATACACCGGCGGCGCCCAGGGGCATGAAGCCCACCTTATCTATAGCGGAGACCGGGCCGAGCAACCTATACTCTTCTCTCCCAGAACCCGTCTCCACAACTATCTTCGACGCCTCCTTGAGCTTGCCGAGCGGCACCTCGACATGGAATATGCCGCCAACCCTTATCTCGGCGAGAACCGTGTCGCCGCCGCCCACGAGCTTGAGCGTGGCCGAGTCAACGGGCCTGCCATAGGCGTCGTATACTATTCCATGTATAGCCACCGTGTCATTGCCCGAGGCCACCGCCACCGCGTAGAGGTTTGCCTGGGGATACATGTTTATGAAGGTGCCGTAGACGAGGTAGGAGAGAGCCGCCCCGCCTAGAACGAAGAGCAGGAGGGCTAGTAGCGTGGCTGGGCGGAGCAGGGCTCTCTTAAAGTCGTAGAGTATTGGTGCGAGCATCTCCTAATCACCTCCTCTCCCCTATTATCCGGAAGAATACTTCCTCGAGGCTGGGCTCTACGGGAGCCATGGCTTCCACGGGATAGCCTTTCTCTACGAGAATCCTCAGTATCTCGTCGGGGCTCCTCGACGGGTTCCTGAGAACGATAATCCTCCCCTTCCTCTCCGGCTCCCCGAGACTCTTCAGCGTCTCCATGAGCCCCTCATCGATCCTCCCCACCTTTATCCTGAGAGCAGGCTTAGCCATCCCTTTTATCTCATCCATAGTGTGCACGGCAACTATCCTGCCGCGATGTATGAAGACAACCCTGTCCGCCAGGTTCTCGACCTCGCTTAGTATGTGGGAGGAGAAGAGTATCGCGCACCCCTTCCTCTTAAGCCTCAGCACGAGATCCCTGAAGAACGCTATCCCCTGGGGATCGAGGCCGTTCAACACCTCGTCGAAGAAATAGTTCTCGGGCTCATTTATCATCGAGACCGCTAACGCGAACCTCTTCTTCATGCCCTGAGAATACTCCGCGAGCTTCTTGTCGAGCGCGTCCCCCAGCCCCACCTCCTCGAGAAGCCTCCTGCCCAGCCTCCTCGCCTCTCCACCGCTTATCCCATAGTAGCCGGCCAGGTAGACGAAGTAGTCTAGGGCCTTGAAGTCCTGCTCGAATATAGGGTACTCGGGAACCCATCCTATATGCATCGATGCCCTCCTCTTCTCCCTCACAACCGAGTAGCCCTCAACCAATACGTCGCCGCTACTCGGCCTGAGAACACCGACCCCTATCCTTATAGTAGTAGTCTTCCCCGCCCCGTTGAGCCCGACGTAGCCGACGACCTCGCCCTTCTCAACGGTGAAGGAGACGTTTTCGAGCACCCTCTTCTTCCCGAAATACTTGGTCACGTCCCTGAACTCTATCGCCACATGAACCACCCATCCCGCGTCCCTGAACCCTCTATGAGGGGTTATTAGTTATAGACGACGGGGAAAATAAATGCTTTGTATAATGAGGACGCCCTAACAAACCATCAAGGCAACGAACCATGGAACACGCGGCTGACAAGACAAAATAACACGGAACCAGATAACATAGAATACATGGACGCTATTCAACGACGCTTTTCTCCTCCCAGGGGGAGGGAAACAATGTTGTATGGGTGCACGGGGCATGGCGGGCGGCGATGAACCCCCCTATGTGAGGATAAGTAGCGGCGACTACCACGTCCTCCATCCAAGGCCGGCATACCTGATCGTGTCCAGGAAGAGGGAGGGCGGATACAATGTCATGGCGGCCTCATGGGTTATGCCGGTGAGCGAGGAGCCGCCGCTTCTCGTGGCGGCCGTGGAGAGGGATGCGTATACCATGGAGTTGATCAGGGAGAGCGGCGAGTTCACTGTGAACGTTATGGGGGAGGAGCACGTCGACATAGTGTATAGGGCTGGCACGGTTAGCGGGAGGAGGGTTGATAAATGGAGGATGCTGGGCCTGGAGCCCCTGGAGCCTCTTGAGA